>JAHHTB010000262.1 GCA_020024855.1 Fusobacterium sp. | reverse complement strand
TTCCAGATCCATTTGGTCCAATAACTGCTGTAATTCCTGGTTTAAATTCTAATATCGTTTTATCTGCAAAAGATTTGAATCCTTGCAATTCTAGTCTTTTTAAATACATCTATTTTCACTCTTTCTTGCTTTTATTTTTTCTTTTATGTTTTTACTTATATATCTTATAATAAAATCTATATAAATACAAGAATTTTGTTTAGTTTTGGCTAAAAAATAGAAGAACTATATTAGTTCCTCTAGTAATTTTAAGCCACTTTTTAATTCCATTACATCTTTCATATCTATATTTTTATAATAATCATCTAAATTTAAATTATCACTTACTTTTTTTAATGATATTAATTTTATATCATATATATTGCATATTACATACATTGAATGCAATTCCATATCAAAAACTACATCCTCTTTAATATCTGTACTTGTTACAAAACTTTCTGCTGAATAGCATGGAATATTTTTTATTTTGTCTGTTTCAATTTTTTCTATTAAATCTTTATTATAACCTTCTATTTCATATCTCTGTTCTCCTGGAATATTCCATTCATA
Organism: Fusobacterium sp.; assembly: GCA_020024855.1. GTDB lineage: Bacteria > Fusobacteriota > Fusobacteriia > Fusobacteriales > Fusobacteriaceae > Fusobacterium_B. The sequence continues at coordinate 1,668 of JAHHTB010000262.1, read as the reverse complement.
ATTAAATGATTTCGAAACATTTACCCAACTACCTATTTTACTTTTAGTAGAACCTGCATACCCCATATTTATTATTAAATCTGGTTTTATTTTAGATTTTTCTAAATACTTAGATAAATTTATTGCTGTTAGTTGTTTGCCTATACCTGTTATTATTAATGATATGTTATCTTTTTTATATACATTATCATCTATCTTTTCTAATCCTAATTCTTTAGTAATTTCTAGGGCTTCTCTTTCCATCGCTATTACAAATAAGATTTGTTTCATATATTTCTCCAATTCTTTATTATTTTTTTAATTTATTAAAATCAATCGTAAAGCTAACTATAAGCTTTACGACTTTTTATATTTAAACTATATTTAAATTATTTATCTTTCTTTTGAATCTTCTCTTTGTTTATTATCTATTTCTTCATTTAATTCCTTATTTCTATCTGTTTTTTCTTGTTCTTCTTTTTCTTTTCTTGCTTTTTTGATAGCATCTCTAGCATCTATACTTTTCATAAATGAATTTTCTTTTTTACCCAAAGATTCATTTTCTATATTCTTATCGTCTGAAACCATCTCTTTAATTTTATTTTTTATTTTATTCTTTGCAGATTTTATTGGATGTCTAAGTGTTTCATTTGTTCTTATATTATTTATTTTTTCTACTATGGTTCTCATGAATTTTTTTATAGCATTAATCATTTTTTGCCAAATATATACTTTTTCTGGTAAATTTGTATTTTCATCAACTTCTTTGTATTCTGCATCTAAAACTTCATTTTTATCTACATTCGAATTTTGTTTTTCTTCTACTACTTTTTCTTTTTCATCTAAAACTTCATTTTCTTTTGCTTCTCTATCTTCCTTGTCTTTTTTATCTTCTTTATCTGAAACCTCATTTTTATCTACTATTTTTTCTTTCTTTAATTGAGTTATTACATCTTTCATTGCATATCCCTGCATTAATAATTCACAAATTTTATTGTCTCTTTTTATTCCATCCTCTAATTCTTTCATATCTTTTTCAGATACAGCTTTTACGAGTTCTTCACTTTCCTTATCATTTAATTGTAATGCTAATTTAGAATAATTAGCATTATTATCTGCTATTTTTTGTTCAATTTCTGCTAATTTTATTTTAGCATTTTCCTTATTTTCTGCTGGTGCATTAGGATTTTTTATTGCATACAAACAATGTTTTCTTGTTTCATTTAAGTCAGATAGTTCAATTTCTAGCTTTTGAATTTTTTCTTTTAAATTTTTTCTTTCTTCTAATTGTTTCTCTCTGTCATTTCTTTGTTTTACTAATTCATTTAATTTATTTTGTTTTTTATCTCTAGATTCTTTAACTTTTTCTACTCTTGCTAAATTTTTAAAAACTTGTTTTGATTTTCCTAAAGTTTCTTCTTGAACTTTTGAGAATTCTTTCTCTTCTAGACTTAATCTTCTATATTCTTTTGAGTTTGTACTTTTAGCCTTGTCACTTCTTATTTTTCCTAACTTTGCACTTAGCATTCTTTTTACTCGTTCTTCTGATTTCTCTATGTCTTTTGGATCATATTTTGACTTATAATTTTCATAATCATTTTCCCAAGCTTCTTTTTTCATATTTTTTCTCCTTTATTTTCATATACGTTTATTATAGCATACAATATACATTTTTTCAACATTTTATGT
>JAHHTB010000261.1 GCA_020024855.1 Fusobacterium sp. | reverse complement strand
AAAAAGAAAAGGTAGTATTTTAATAGAATTTTTAGTTACAATTGGAATTGTATTTTTCTGTTTTGTGACTATTTTTATAAAATATGATAATATAAATCAACAAAAAGATCTTGAAGATGCTGTAGATATTTTTGAAACTGTTGTGTATAAGTATGCAAATAAATCAATGGCAACAAGGACAACTTTTGATATAAGATTTGATTACATAAAAAAAGAATTAATTATAAATAAAGAGGGAAATAGTATAGAGATTGAAAAAATAGAACTTCCTAAAAAATTAAAATATGGAACTGTTTATAGTGGAGTTATGTTAAAAGAATTATCTTTTTCAACTAAAGTATCAGGAAATTTATCAAAGGCTTTTTCAGTTTATATTTGTGATTATTCTGAAAATGCTAAATATAGAGTAGCATACTATAATTTTCAACAGAGTAGAATTTTAAAAATAAATATATACAAAAATATGAGAGCAGGAAAAATAAAATACAAAGAACTAGAAAAATACCATTATAATATAGAAGAAGATGAGGTAAAAGAAGGTTGGGAAAAACAATAAAAGTTTTTATGATTTTTAGTTTATTTATAATTCTTGTGAGTTTTATGTATGGTAAATATATAAAATCTAGAATTCCTTTACAAGAAATGTTAGAAGTAGATTTAAAAGTAAGAGGAAGCTATTTGAAAACAAAGTATGTAATAAGATTTTCAACAGAAGAGAAAAAGAATAATTTTAAAATTCTATCAAAAGAAAAGAATAAAGAGATATAAATCTTTTGAAAACTTATTATATTTTGTCTTATATTAAGGAGATGAAAATGGATAAGTTTGAGGGAAAGATTTTTAAGAAAGATGATTTAAAATTTGAGAAGTCAGAGAGAAAATCATCTTTTTTTTATGGAGAAAATAAAGAACTCGGTCTTGAAAAAGAAAAAAAGAAACCAGAAATAGAAAAATTTTTAGATAAATTATTGATAAAAGCTTTTGAAAAGAATTGTAGTGATATTCATATAGAACCATTTAGTAATTTTTTTAGGATAAGATATAGAATGGATGGAATTTTATTAACTATTGAAAAATATGATATAGATTATTTTCCTCCTATTGTATCTAAGATTAAAATTATATGTGGATTAGATATTACAGAAAGAAGAAATCCACAAGATGGAAGATTTAAAATAAAATATAAGGAAAAGGAATTAGATTTAAGAGTTGGGATAATTCCAACATATTATGGTGAAAAAATAGTTATAAGAATTCTTTATGGAGATAGCATAAAAAAATCTCTTGAAGAATTAGGATTTGATAGAGAATATTATAAGAATTTATTTAATATAATGAAAAGAAAAAATGGAATGATTTTATTTACAGGACCTATGGGAAGTGGAAAAACTACATCTATGTATGCTATATTAAATGAACTTAATAATGAAGAAATAAATATAACAACAATTGAAAATCCTGTTGAGTATAGTATAGATGGAATAAATCAAATTCAGTGTAGAGATGATATAGGACTTACTTTTTCAACCGTTTTAAAAGGAATTTTAAGACAAGATGTAGATATAATTATGATAGGAGAGATAAGAGATAAAGAAACTGCAGAGATTGCTTTAAGAGCTTCTCTTACAGGACATCTTGTTATATCAACTCTTCATACTAATACAAGCAGTAGTACAATAGAAAGACTTATAAATTTGGGAGCAAAGCCATATAATATTTCTGCTGGAATAAAAGGAATACAAAATCAAAGGCTGGTAAGAAAATTATGTCCTTATTGTAAAGTTGTGGATAATGAATATATAAATAAATTAAAAATTTTAGGAATAAATGAAAATGAGTATAAAAATAAAATTTTTTATACTCACTTAGGTTGTGAAAAATGTAATTTTACAGGTTATAAGGGTAGAATTATGATAGGAGAATTTCTTTTTATCAATGAGAGTATAGTAGAAAAAATAGAAAATAAAGCATCAGTGAGAGAACTAGAAAAAGAAGCCATTTTAAATGGTATGATTCCCTTAGTTTTAAATGGAGTAAATAAAGCTGTTGAAGGAATAACCTCATTAGATGAGGTTATAAGAGAATGTTAAATTATTATTTTTATATTGGCTATACTCAAGATGGAAATTTAAAATTTGGTTTTAAAAGAGATTTTGATTTAAAAAATTTGAAGACAGAATTGAGAGAGAAAAATATTTTCATAAAAAAGGTGTATACACTTC
>JAHHTB010000260.1 GCA_020024855.1 Fusobacterium sp. | reverse complement strand
CTCTATAACCAAAAAGAATTCATTTGTTTTTTTTATTTTTTCAATATGATATGAGATAGATTTTTTAAAAAATCCATCTAAATTGTTTAATATTCTATAAAAAGTTGGATAACTAATACTATAATTTTTTTCTTTTAAAAATTCGTTACAACTTTCGTATAATTTAGAAATATTTGGTTCTTTTTTTTCTAAACAGAATTTTTTTATAATAGAAATTCCATCTTCGTCAATGGATTTAAAAGAATTTTTATCTTCTCTTCCCTTTTTTTCAAGACCGAAGATACCTTTTTCTTTATACGATTTTATCCATCTTTTTAAAGTGGCATAAGAAGTACCTGTTTCAATTTCTATTTCTTTTAATTTTTTTTCTTTTTTTAAAAAAGGCTCAATTATCTTAAATCTTTTAAATTTTATTTCATCATGAGAATTCATTTATTTTCTCCTTTATAGATTGGAATAATATTTTATATAGTTATTACTTTTTAATATAATACTATATTATTTTTCATAAATCAACAAGATAAAAAAGGCTCATTTTTTTTGAAAAAATATTGACTTTTTTTTTAAATATATGATAGGATAAACACAAATAAGAGTAAAATAGTACATACTTAAAAAGTATTAAAATAATTTCTTATTAAATTTTAAAAGGAGGGTATGTGAATTTAATCACATAGAAGAGAGATGAAAATATTTGTAGAAATTCAAAAGATTGGAAAAGCTCTAATGACTCCAGTTGCAATTTTACCAGCAGCAGGATTATTTTTAGCTTTTGGTAACAAATTAGGAAAACCTTTAATGGAGCAAGTTGGTGGAGTTATATTTGGAAATTTACCATTATTATTTGCAGTTGGAGCAGCTATAGGATTAGTTGGTGGAGATGGTGTTGCTGGTTTAGCAGCAATAGTAGCGATGCTAATTATGAGTACAACAATGGGAGTAATTACTGATGCTCAAGCTATGATAGATGCAGGAAATAAAGGTTATGCAATGGTAATGGGAATTCCTACTCTTCAAACAGGAGTTTTTGGTGGTTTAATAGCTGGTGTTATAGCAGCAATATGTTACAAAAAATTCTATAAAACAGAGCTACCAGCATTCTTAGGATTTTTTGCTGGAAAAAGATTAGTTCCGATAATGACAGCAATAACAGCATTTTTAGTTGGATTAGCAATGCCAACAATATGGTACCCATTCCAAGTGGCTTTAGCAAAATTATCATATATTGCTAACGAAGGAAATACAAATATATCAACATTTATATTTGGAACAATAGAAAGATCTCTAATTCCGTTTGGATTACATCACATATTCTATGCACCATTCTGGTTTGATTTTGGAGAATATATAAATAATGCTGGGCAAGTAGTAAAAGGGGACCAAACAATATGGTTTGCAATGTTAAAAGATGGAGTAACTAATTTTAGTTCTGCAACATACCAAGGAGCAGGAAAATTCTTAACAGGTAAATTTATAATTATGATGTTTGGACTTCCAGGAGCAGCTTTAGCAATGTATCATGAGGCTAAAAAAGAAAATAAAAAAATAGTTGGAGGAATTTTATTTTCAGCAGCTTTAACATCATTCTTAACAGGAATAACAGAACCATTAGAATTTTCATTCCTATTTGTTGCTCCTATATTATATGGAGTTCACTGCTTATTTGCAGGATTAGCATTTATGTTAATGAATATTTTAAATGTTAGAATAGGATTAACTTTCTCAGGTGGATTAGTTGACTTTATAGTTTATGGAGTAATTCCAGGAACTGCTGGTTTTGAAACAAAATGGCATGTAGCTATATTAGTTGGACTTTGTTTCTCTGTTATTTATTATTTTGGATTTAGATTTGCAATAAGAAAATTCAACTTAATGACTCCAGGAAGAGAAGATAAAGTAGAAGAAGAAAAAGTAAATCTTTCTGAAAATGAATTAGCTGTTGGAGTATTAAATGCTTTAGGTGGAAAAGAAAATTTAGTATCTTTAGATGCTTGTATAACAAGACTTAGAGTAGAAGTAAAAGATACAGCTTTAGTAGAAGATAATGAGCTAAAAAAATTAGGGGCTTCAGGAGTTTTAAAAGTTGGAAAGAATGGAGTTCAAGCAATATTTGGTTCAAAGGCTCAATTTATTTGTAATGACTTAAAGAAAATGACAGGTGTATAATAACTTAACATTAACTTTTTGGTATCAAATGTAGTATATAAAAAATTAATTAAATAG
>JAHHTB010000259.1 GCA_020024855.1 Fusobacterium sp. | reverse complement strand
CAAAAAAATCATTTATAGATGAAGATGAAGATGATTTTGGAGATTTTGATGATTTAGATCTTGATGATGATATGGATATAGATTCAATAGGAGAAATCTCAAGAGAAGAATTATTAGATGATGAGCTTTTAAATATTTCTGGTGATATGGGTGTAGATGAACCTATAAAAATGTATCTTAGAGAGATAGGACAAATTCCTCTTTTAAATCATAATGAAGAATTAGAATATGCAAAAAAAGCTTATGAAGGAGATGAATTTGCAGCTAAACAACTTGTTGAAGCAAACTTAAGACTGGTTGTAAGTATTGCTAAAAAACATACAAATAGAGGATTAAAGCTTCTTGACTTAATACAAGAAGGAAACATAGGTCTTATGAAAGCAGTAGAAAAATTTGAATACACTAAAGGATATAAATTTTCTACATATGCAACATGGTGGATAAGACAGGCTATAACAAGAGCTATTGCAGATCAAGGAAGAACTATAAGAATTCCTGTACATATGATAGAAACTATTAATAAAATAAAAAAGGAAGCAAGAATTTATCTTCAAGAAACAGGAAGAGATGCAACTGCTGAAGTTTTAGCAAAAAGACTTGGAATGGAAGTAGAAAAAGTTAAGGCTATTCAAGAAATGAACCAAGATCCTATTTCTTTAGAAACTCCTGTTGGAAGTGAAGAGGATAGTGAATTAGGAGATTTCGTAGAGGATAATAAAATGTTAAATCCTTATGAATTAACTAATAGGGTTCTTTTAAGAGAACAACTTGATGAAGTTCTTGATACTTTAAATAATAGAGAAAAACAAGTTTTAAGATATAGATATGGACTTGATGATGGAGCACCAAAAACTCTTGAAGAAGTTGGAAAAATATTTAAAGTAACAAGAGAAAGAATAAGACAGATAGAAGTAAAAGCTCTTAGAAAATTAAGACACCCAAGTAGAAGAAAAAAATTGGAAGATTTTAAACAAAAATAGAACTAATAGAATAGGAGCGTTAATAAGCTCCTATTTTTCTTGAATAGAAAGAGAGTGATATAGAGATGATATTAGAAAATTTTGAAAAATTAGTAACAGAAAAATATAGGGATGATAGTGAATTTGCAGAATTTTTAAGAGAAAATTTAGAATTTTCATTAGAATTAGAAAGAGAAAATGAATTTTTAACTAAGGAAGTTTTTACAGAAGAAGAAATATCAGACGGTACAGCGATAAATTATTTAGAAGAGATAAATTTATCTGAAGAAATAACAGAAAGTGAACAAGAAGAATTTATAGATAGACTTGATGATGAAAATGTGAGAGAAAGAATTGTTTTAGATAATCTTACAGAAGTAGCAAAAATAGGTTTATACTTTTGTAGACAAGGTGTGGAGTATATGGAACTTATCCAAGATGGAACAATGGGTATCATTAAAGCTATGAATAATTATAGCTATGAAAACGGAGATTTAAAAAAATATATTTCTTTTTGGATTGGTAGAGAGATGGCAATATCTCTAAGAGATAAGTTTGAGCAAACAAAGACAGAGTTTCTTTATTATATGACAAAGACTCATATGGACGAAATAGAAATTACAGAAGAAGAAAAAGAAAAGAAGATAAAGTTAGTAGAAAATAAAACAATAGATGATGTTCCTTTCAAACTTTCACAAGCTGAAATAAAAATAATTGAACTTTATTTTGGATTAGGAAAAGAAAAAAGATATTCTATTCTTGATATAGAAAAAGAGCTTTCTCTAGTTAAAGATACAGGAGAAACATTATTCTGTAATGCAGTAGGAAAAATATCAAGTATAGGAGGAAAAATGTTTGTAATATGAAATTAAGTGAAATTATAAGTAGATTAGAAGCAAAATTTCCTAAGCAAAATGCTGAAAGTTGGGATAATGTTGGACTTTTAATAGGAGATAAAAATAATGATATAAAAAAAATACAAATTTCTTTAGATATAACGTCAAAAGTTATAGATGAAGCTATAAAAAATAAAGTTGATCTTATAATTTCTCATCATCCTTTGATATTTTCTGCTATAAAAGAAATAAATACAGATTCGCTTATTGGAGAAAAAATATTAAAATTAATAGAAAATAAAATATCTGTGTATTCACTTCACACTAATTTGGATTCTTCAAAATTTGGTTTAAATGAATTTATAGGAGAAAAATTAGGATTTTTTGATGGAAAAATAATAGATCCGATTAAAGAGAGTTTTTATAAAGGTGAAGTTTATACTAAAGAAAATATAGAAG
>JAHHTB010000258.1 GCA_020024855.1 Fusobacterium sp. | reverse complement strand
GATAAATATAAACTAGGAGTAGGTGAAAAAAATACTTTTGAAAAAGGGTTAGAATTAGTAAATATAAGAAAAATATTAGAACCATATATTTATGAAGAATTAATAAAAACACAACCTAAAGGTTTAATTAAAGAATTAAAAAATTGTTTAAAGGCAACAAGAAATAGGATAAAAGAAAAGCTACCTTATACAGTTGAACTTACAGAATTTCATTATATAACATACAAATATGTTAGTAATGATATTCTTAGAGAATTTATGTTACTTGGATTTGAATTACAGAGACTACATAGAGATATGTCTTTATATTTTGAAGATTCTAAAGAACTTTCAGCACAAGAACACGAGAAGTTATGTGAGTATATAGAAAATAAAGAAGTTGATAAAGCAAAAGAGTTAATAAAGTTTCATTTAGAAAAGACAGAAAAATTATTATCAGATCATATAAAAAGAATGAAAGAATAGATTTCTATTCTTTCATTAGCATAAGAAGAAAACCTATAAAAAGAAAAATTGCAGCAATCCAAATAGAAATAAGTCCTAAAATTCTTGAAAAGATTACCCCAAGTGAAGATCCTAGAGCAAAAATAAGAATAGCTCCATAATAATGGATACTTTTATAAATAAAATCTTTTTCTTTTGTGATATGGTATTTAGCTAAAAATTCTGTGGCACTTCTCATATTTCCAATACACATAGTTGTAGCAAATGGAATTCCTCTAAATTTTTTAAAACTACTAACCTGCATAGCACATGAAAAAGATAGAATAACATTTGCTAATACATTCATAGAAGAAGGAAGACATCCAACAAAAACCATAGCAATTATTTCAACAAAGAGTATAATTTGTCTCCAGTGTAAAATATTGTTTTCTTTATAAATATATCTTATCCATTCAGTTATATATATACCACTCACAAAAGCTATAATAGGAAACAAATAATGTAGAGCTTCCAAAAATCTTCCTGAGATAAGATGTCCACTCATAAGAACAATATTTCCTGTTTGAGCATTGGCAAAAACATGATCCCTACAAACATATGAATAAGCATCTTGAAATCCACCAGCTAATGAAAGAAAAAAAGCGAGTCTTCTGGAATCAGAGATTTGATTTTCAATTTCTATTTTTATTTCCATGATAAAGTCCTTTCTGAAATATAAAATATTTTGTTATTTTATAATATTATACTATTATTTTTTTTGATTGTAAAAAAAAGAAAATATTTTAAAAATACTTGACATTAAAGGATAAAATAGATATAATAATAAGGTAAGATTTTTATATGAAGAAGAAACTCCCTGTTTCTCACCTTGTGGGTAGATGACTTACATAAGGTAAATGACTTAATTAATTATTTAAAGTTGAGATTTATACAGGGTATATTATGTACTCTGTTTTTTTATATATAAGGTTTTAAATTAGGAGGTGTTAATCATTTCAGATAAGGTTAGAATTAATGAAAAAATTAAAGGAAAAGAGTTTAGAATTATTTCTAGTACAGGTGAGCAATTAGGAATTATGTCAATTGCTGACGCTCTTGAGGCAGCAAGAAAAGAGGAACTTGATTTAGTAGAAATTTCTCCAGCTGCAGTTCCACCAGTTTGTAAAATAATGGACTATGGAAAATATAAATACGAACAAACAAGAAAAGCAAAAGACGCTAAGAAAAAACAAAAAGTAGTAGTAGTTAAAGAAGTTAAATTAAGAACTAGAATAGATGATCATGATCTTGAAACAAAGGTAAATGCAATAAAGAAATTCTTAGAAAAAGATAATAAAGTAAAAGTAACTTTAGTTCAATTTGGAAGAGAGAAATCATATCAAGATATGGGAATCGAACTTCTTGATCAAGTTGCAGAAAAACTTGAAGATATTGCAGAGATTGAAAAAAGATATAAAGAAAGTCAAAAATATTTGATGTTATCGGCAAAAAAATAGTTTTAATAGATTGAGAGGAGGAACACACAATGCCAAAAATGAAAACTCACAGAGGAACAGCAAAGAGAGTAAAAGTAACAGGAACAGGAAAATATGTTGTAAAACATTCAGGAACAAGCCATATTTTAACTAAAAAAACTAGAAAAAGAAAAAATAAATTAAAGAAAGACTTTGTTGTTTTAGATATTCATAAAAAAGATATGGTAGCTTTATTACCATATGGTGTAGGAAGATAATAACCGATTTTTGATATATTTAGGAGGATGTAATGAGAGTTAAAACTGGAATAGTAAGAAGAAGAAAACATAAAAAAGTTTTAAA
>JAHHTB010000026.1 GCA_020024855.1 Fusobacterium sp. | reverse complement strand
AATTATATAAATGAAAATTTTGAAATTGATTTTAATTTTGGAAAAGAATTTTCAAATAGAGATAAAAAGTACATTGAATTAAGTATAATGTATAAGTTTTAAAAAAGTATAGACAAATTCTCAGAGTAAATTTTACCCAAGAATTTGTCTATTTTATTTTTTAATTATTATAAATTAACAGGTTTTTCTTTGCAACAGAGAGCATAAGTTTGATTCTATTTATCTGATTTACTTCTGAATAAGCTGGATCATAGTCAATAGAAACAATATTTGAATGAGAGTATTCTTCTTTTAATTTTTTTATCATTCCTTTTCCTGTTATATGGTTAGGTAGGCAACCAAAAGGTTGAACACAAACAATATTAGGAATTCCATGCTCTATTAATTCAATCATTTCTCCAAGTAAGAACCAACCTTCACCAGATTGATGTCCTATTGAAATATGTTTAGAAGTTTTATTTGCAATATTTCCTATAAAATCCTCTTGTCTAAATCTTTTATACTTACTTAAAGCTCTATTTAAAAATCCAGTGTATAAATTTATGATATTTAGAATAGTTTTTTGTTTTATAGATGAAAATTTGCCATAAAATTTTTCGTGGATAAATTTATCACTATAAATACAATAATTTATAAAACTCATAAGGCTTGAAGTTCTTGCTTCTCCTCCCTCTTCTTCAATAAATTCTATCAGTTTATTATTAGCGAAAGGACTAAATTTTACAAGTATTTCCCCAACAACTCCAACTTTTATTTTTTCTTCTGTTGTAATTTCTATTTCAGAAAATTCTTTTACAATTTCATTAAGATTTTTTCTAAATTGTAAAATTTTTCCATTTTTAATATTTTCTTTAATTTTTTCATACCATTTATTATAAACTTCATTGGTGATACCTTTAATTTTTTCATATGGTCTTGTACGATATAAAAGTTTCATAAGAATATCTCCATATGAGATAGCCATAAGTGTTTTATGTGCAAGTCTTGTTGTGATTTTAAATCCCTCTTGTTCCTCGTATCCCATAGAATTTAGAGATAAAATTGGAACATTTGCAAAGCCACTATCTCTTAGGGCTTTTTTTAGAAATCCAATATAATTTGTTGCTCTACAACTTCCCCCTGTTTGAGAGATAAGAACAGCAGTTTTATGAATATCATATTTTCCTGATTTAAGGGCTGAAATAAGTTCCCCTATAACTAGAATAGATGGATAACAAGCATCATTGTTTACAAATTGAAGTCCTGTATTAAGTGCCTCTTTTGTTTCTTCAAGAATTTCTAATTTATATCCCTCTGCCTTAAAAGCATCTTTTATAAGTCCAAAATGTATAGGAGCCATTTGTGGCACAAGGATTGTATATTCATCTTTCATTTTTTTAGTAAATTTATTTTTTCTGTATTCTATTTTTTCTCTAACAATTTTTTTAACAAGTTTCTTTTTATCTTGGAGAGCAGCAAGAAGACTTCTTATTCTAATTTTTACAGCTCCCATATTACTTACTTCATCAATTTTAAGGAGAGTGTGAACCTTTCCATAATTTGATAAAATTTCTTCAACTTGATCAGTTGTTACAGCATCAAGCCCACAACTAAAACTATTAAGTTCTACAAGTTCAAGATTTTGATGTTTTCCAACAAAGGTAGCTGCTCTATATAATCTTGAGTGGTAAGTCCATTGATCAATAACTCTTAGTCCATCTTCAAGAGATGTAAGACTTGCAACAGAATCACCAGTTAAGATTGCTATTCCAAAAGAGTTTATAATATTTGGGATACCATGATGAATTTCTTTGTCATTATGATATGGTCTTCCACAAAGAACTATTCCCATTTTTCCAGTATTTTTTATCCATTCCATAACTTCCTTTGCTTTATTTTGCATATCTTTTCTAAAGTTATATCTTTCTTCCCAAGCACAATCAACAGCCTTTTTTACCTCTTTTTTATCCACACCAAACTTTTCAAATTCTTCAAAGACAGTTTTATAAAGTACTTCTTTACTCTCCATAGAGAAGAAAGGTATCATCATATTAATATTTTTTTCTTTTATAACATCTAAGTTATTTTTTATTACTTCAGGATAAGAAATAACAATAGGGCAGTTAAATTTGTTTTGAGCCTTTTTATCTTCTTTTTCTTCAAAAATAACACAAGGATAAAAAATATTTTTTATTCCTTTTTCAATTAAATTTATAATATGTCCATGAACCATTTTAGCTGGATAACAAATAGAATCAGATGAGATTGTATCAATTCCTTTTTCATATATTTTTTTAGATGAATCATCTGAAATTATTACTCTAAATCCAAGTTTAGTAAGAAGAGTAAACCAGAAAGGATAAGAGTCATAAATATTAAGAACTCTTGGTATTCCAATTTCTCCTCTTGTTGCTTTTGATGGCTCTAAAGGTTTATAGTTAAAAAGCCTATTATACTTATATTCAAACATATTTGGTGCATTATCTTTTTTTATATCCTTAAGAGGTTTATCACATCTATTTCCTGAAATAAATCTTTGTCCATTTTGGAATTTGTGAACTGTAAGAAGGCAGTTATTTCCACATATTCCACATCTTGTAAGATTAGTTATAGTAGAAAAACTATTTAAATCTTTTAGAGATAAAAGTGAAGATTTTTCTAGATTTTTTTCTATTGAATTTTCTTTTGAAATAATAGCTGCTCCAAAAGCTCCCATAAGCCCAGCAATATTTGGTCTTATTGCATTTTTTTCAGAAACAAGTTCAAAAGCACGAAGAACACAGTTATTTAAGAATGTCCCACCTTGAACAACTATTTTATTTCCAAATTCATCTTTATTTTTCATCTTTATAACTTTAAATAAAGTATTTTTTATAACAGAATAAGAAAGTCCAGCAGATATATCTCCAATATCAGCACCATCTTTTTGAGCTTGTTTAACTTTTGAGTTCATAAACACAGTGCATCTTGTTCCAAGATCTGATGGAGATTTTGCATTCATTCCAAGAGATGCAAATTTTTCTATATTCATTCCAAGACTTTCAGCAAAAGTTTCAAGGAAAGAACCACATCCAGAGGAACAAGCCTCATTTAAAAGAATAGAAGTAATAACACCATCTTTTATTTTTAAACATTTCATATCTTGTCCACCAATGTCAAGAATGAAATCTACATCAGGAGAGAAAAACTTTGCCCCCTTATAGTGAGCCATTGTCTCAACTACTCCCACATCTACATTAAGAGCAGTTTTAATAAGATTTTCTCCATATCCAGTAACACAAGAACCTTTTATAATAATTTTATCTGAAAGTTTTGAATATAGATTTTTTAAATTTGAAATAATATTTTCAAGTGGGTTTCCTTTGTTGTGTGAGTAGTGAGAATAAAGTATCTCATCATTTTCAGAAATAAGAACTAATTTTATAGTTGTAGAACCAGCATCTATTCCTAAATATGCACTTCCTTCATATTCCTCTACATTTTTATATATAACTTTTTCACTCTCATGTCTTTCTAAAAACTCTTTTAATTCATCTTGATTTTTAAAAAGAGGAGGTAAAGTTGTAGTTTCAGGTAGTTCTTTATTATTTAAAAGTTTTATTTTTTCTTTTAATTCCACAAGAGAAAAATCTTTTTTATTTTCTCTTGATAAAACACAAGCTCCATGAGCAACAAAAAGTTGTGAATTTTCAGGGAAAATAATATCTTCTGAACTAAGTTTTAAAGTTTCAATAAATCTTTTTCTAAGTTCACTTAAAAAGAAAAGAGGTCCACCAAGAAAAGCAACCTTTCCTTTTATTTTTTTACCACAAGCAAGTCCTGTTATAGTTTGATTAACAACAGCTTGAAAAACAGAAACAGCAATATTTTCTTTTTTCACTCCCTCATTAACAAGAGGTTGAATATCTGTTTTTGCAAACACACCACATCTAGAGGCAATAGGGTATATTGTATCATATCCTTTAGAAAGTTCATTCAATCCTGTGGCATCAGTATTAAGGAGAGAGGCTATCTGATCTATAAAGGCACCTGTCCCACCAGCACAACTTCCATTCATTCTTTGCTCCATATCATTTTTTAGATATGTTATCTTAGCATCTTCCCCACCTAATTCTATAGCTACATCAGTTTCTGGAATGATTGTTTCAATAGCTTTTATACAAGCAATTACCTCTTGAACAAAATCAATATCAAGCCATTTAGAAATTCCAAGCCCTCCAGAACCAGTTACATTTATTTTAAAGCTTATATCAGTTCCATATGATTTTTCAATGTATGCGAAAAAATCTTCAAAAAGTTTTTTTGAAGTTTCTCTCACATTAGAAAAATGCCTTTGGTAAACTGAATAAATAATACTGTTTTTTTCATCAAGACAAACGATTTTAACAGTAGTTGATCCTACATCAGTTCCTACAAATAATTTTTTCATTTTGGCAGTTCTCCTTATATAAATTTTATTTAATTGTATTTTGAAATTAAATAAAATTTAATTAAATTAGGAGAATTCGTTCTTTATATCGTTCTAGTATAGAGTATGTTTTGAATAAAACATAAATAACTTTATTTGGTATCTTGAAGATTTTTTTTATTAAAGTATAATCTTCAACTTTTTTTATAAAATTAGGAGTAATTTCTTTACCATTAAAAATTTGAAAAACTTTTGCTTTTAAAATTTTTGTAGAAATATAATTTTTTGAATAATTTGTTTTTTCAATAAAAATAGAGCTTTCTTTTTTTGATTTAATAGAAAGAGAGGGTTTACTATTATTTATATTTAGATTATACATAAAGACTGCAAATGCAAACAATATGATAAAAATAAAAGTAGAAAATAAAGACTTCTTATTATTTTTAAACATAAAATCCCTCCTTTTTTATTAATATATATTTTAATATAACTACTATTTTATTGATTAAATTATACTTTAAATATTTATAAAGAATAAATTTTTATATAGTTTAAAATTTGCCTATTTTTAAAAAATTATATATAATCTAAAATGAAATTTAATTTGAGTGGAAATAGGAGGAGTATATGAAAATAGGTATTCCAAAAGAAATAAGAAATAATGAAAATAGAGTTGGGTTAACAGCAGCAGGAGTTGGACAGCTTGTTCTTGATGGGCATGAGGTATATGTACAAAAAGGAGCAGGGGTTGGTGCAGGTGTTTTAGATGAAGATTATATTTCTAGTGGTGCAAAAATGGTTGAATCTGCAGAAGAAGTTTTTGATAAAGCAGATTTTATAATAAAGGTTGAAAAATTTCAGAAAGAGGAGAGAAAATTTATAAAACCTCATCATATTTTATATTCTTATTTGCATCTTGCAGCAGATAAAGAAACAACTTTAGATCTTGTTGAGTCTGGAGCAACGTGTATAGCTTATGAAACAATAGTTCTTGATGATGGTTCTATTCCACTTCTTACACCAATGTCAGAAGTAGCAGGAAGAATGGCTGTACAAGTTGGTAGTTTTTATCTTCAGAAAAATACAGGGGGAAAAGGTATTGTTCTTGGTGGAGTTCCGGGAGTTGAAAGAGGAAAGGTTGTTGTTTTAGGTGCAGGAGTAGCAGGACAAAGTGCAATAAAAGCAGCAATAGGATTAGGTGCAGAAGTTACTGCAATAGATATAGATGTAAGTAAACTTAGATATTTAGATGATACATATAGAAGCCAAGTAACAACTTTATATTCAACACCAAGAAATATTGAAAAGGCAGTTGAAAAAGCAGACTTACTTATTGGAACAGTTTTAATTCCAGGGGGAAAAACTCCATGTCTTGTAACAAAAAAATATATTTCCAATATGCAAAAAGGAAGTGTTATTGTTGATGTGGCTATTGATCAAGGAGGTTGTTTTGAAACTTCTAAAATAACATCACATGAAAAACCTACTTATATAGTAAATGGTGTTCTTCATTATTGTGTTGGAAATATGCCTGGAGCATATCCAATTACGGCAACAGTTGCTCTTGAAAATACTACTCTTAAATATGCAAGAGCAATTGCAAATATGGGATTAAGAGATGCTTGTGGAACTTACCCAGAACTTTTAAGAGGAATAAATATTATGAATAGAAGAGTTACTTGTAGAAAGGTTGCAGATAGTTTAAATCTTGATTATGTTGGTGTAGGATTTTAAAAACAAAGTTAAGAAACGGAGGTAAATATGGATAAAAATATATTTATTGACCTTATATTTAAAAAAGCAGAACAAAAAAATATAAAAGAGTTTGAAATATATTTTCTTTCGGGAAAAAGTACATCTTTAAAAATATTTAATGGAAAAATTGAAAATTTTTCAGATAACCAAAATCAAGGGATCTCATTTAGAGGAAAATTTTTTGGGAAAATGGGATATTCATATACAGAATCTTTTACAGAGGAAGATGCTGATTTTTTAATAAGAGAGGCAGAGGAAAATGCATCTGTAATAGAAAGTGATGATGAGCAAATTATTTATGATGGAAGAGGGGAGTATGTAGAGGTAGATAATTATAGCCCCTCAATAGAAGATATAGAAATTTCACAAATAGAAGATTTTCTTGTAAAAATGGAAAAAGAGGCAAAGTTTTTTGATAAGAGGGTAAAAAGTGTAACTACTTGTATGTTTGGAATAGGAAATTCTGAGAGAGTTATAAAAAATTCTAAAGGGGTTGACTTAAGAGATAAAGGAAATGTTGCTTACACATATATTTCTATCGTGGCAGAGGAAAATGGAGTTGTAAAAACTGGTTCAGATTTTAAAATAGGTAAAGCATTTAAAGATTTTGATTATAAAGAAATTTCTCATAATGCAGTAGAAAAGGCTACTTCAAAATTTGATACAGTTTCTAAAGAGATAAAAGAAAGTAAGTGTATTATAGAGAACTTGGCTTTCACTTCTCTTATTGGAAGTATGGCTGGTATTTTTTCAGCAGAGGCAGTTCAAAAGGGGGTATCTCTTTTAAAGGATAAAATAGGAGAAAAAATTGCCAGTGAAAAATTTACTCTTGTTGATGATCCACATTTAGAAAATGGAGATGCAAGTTCATCATTTGACTCTGAAGGAGTACCTACAAAATATAAAGAGCTTATTAGTAATGGAGTTTTAAAAACATATCTTTATAATTTGAAAACTGCTAAAAAAGATAATGTAGAGTCTACAGGAAATGCAAGTAAGGGAGGATATAAGGGAACGATTGGTATATCTTCTTATAATTTATATGTGAAAAAAGGAGAAAAAGATTTTGAAACACTTTTAAAAGATGTTTATGATGGTATCCTTATAACAGAGTTTGCTGGACTTCATTCAGGGCTTAATTCAATTTCAGGAGATTTTTCTCTAGCAGCAGAGGGATTTTTAATAGAAAATGGAAAAAAAGGAAAAGCATTAAATCAAATGACTGTTGCTGGAAATTATTTTAAACTTTTAAAAGATATAGAGGAAATTGGAAATGATTTAAAATTTTCATTGTCAAGCATAGGTTCTCCATCTGTTATTGTTAAAAAATTGCATTTTTCAATTGATTAAAATTATTAAATATTAGATATTAGGAACTAAAAGAGATAAAAATCTTTTGGTTCTTTTTTTTATCTAAAATTAAAATGTAATTAAAATATTTCCTTTTGTTTTTATTTTGAATTTCAAATATATTTAAGAATTTAATTTTCGTATTGACAAATATAAGCAAAAGTATTAAGATGGTCAAGTAAGTGCAAGAAATATACTAAAATATAGTATAAATTGTAAAAATGAACTTTGGGGGAGAAATTAATGTTAAAGAACTTAACTCTTTTTGAAAAAAGATTAAAATCACATCATGATAGTGGGGGAATAGTAAATAAGTTTGTGCCAGGAGAAAAAGCAACTCAAGAAACTTTTGAAAAAATGCTTGAAATAAAACCTGATGATAGGAAAAAGGCTATATATGTACATACACCTTATTGTGATAAAATTTGTTCTTTTTGTAATTTAAATAGAAAACAGATAGATGGAAGTCTTGATTCATATGCACAATATATTGCAGATGAATTTAATAAATATGGAAAAACAACATACTTTAAAGAAAGTACTTTTGATGTAATCTTTTTTGGTGGAGGAACTCCAACAGTATATAAACCACATCAACTTGAAATTATTTTAAAAAGTATAAGAGAAAATGTTAAACTCTCAGAAAATTATGAATTTACTTTTGAAACAACTCTTCATAATCTTACAGAAGAAAAATTAACAGTGATGATGAATTATGGAGTAAATAGACTAAGTGTAGGAATTCAAACTTTCTCTGAAAGAGGAAGAAAATTCTATAATAGAACTTATGGAAAAGAAGAAGTTATAGAAAGATTAAAAAAATTAAAAGCATTTTTTAAAGGAGATGTTTGTGTAGATATAATCTATAATTTCCCTGATCAAACTTTAGAAGAAGTAATTGAAGATGCAAGAATAGTAAAAGAACTTGAATTAAGTAGTGCAAGTTTCTACTCGTTAATGGTTCATAATGGTTCTAAACTTTCACAAGATATTGAGGCTGAAAAAGTAAAAATGGAAGAAGATATGAAAAAAGATTATCTTCTATTCCAACATTTTGCAGATGAGATGTTAAGAGAGAATAGCTACCATATTCTTGAACTAACAAAAATAGCTAGAAATAGTGGAGATAATTATCAATATATAAAAGTTAGAAATAATGGTGGAGATACATTCCCAATTGGTGTTGGTGCTGGTGGAAGTGTACAAGGAATTGGAGTATTTAGAATGAGTAAGGAGATGTCTTTCTATTCAAAACAAACTGAATATCATGAGAAATTTTCAAGATTATCAGGAATAATGCAATTCCCAATAATTCCTAAAAAACTTGTAAAAGAAATTTTATCTGCTGATGAGTTTATGTATTTTGATGAAAAAATGAAAGATTATGAGAAAAATGGACTTCTTGTTGAGAAAGAAGAATCTTATGATTTAACAAAAGATGGGGTATTCTGGGGAAATAACCTATCAAGTGATATAACTTTATATATTCTTGAAAAAGAATTTAATAAATAAAGTGTTATAGAATAAACAAATTTATTTTTTATTTTACGAAAGGGGAGAAAATGAATAAGAAAAAGATAGCTTTACTTTGGTCGATATTAGCTGTTGCAGCTTATGGGGAGGCATCAGTTAATCTTGATAAGACAACAATTTACTCTACAACAGGATTTGAAACAGAACTTAGAAAGACAGCAAGTAACCCAACTTTAGTAACATCAAAAGAGATTGAGCAGAAAAACTACAAAACAGTTGAGGAAATATTAAGTGATATTCCAGCTGTAAACGTAGTAAGACAAGGAAAAGATTATATCATAGACCTTAGAGGACAAGGGGATAAAGCAAAACAAAACGTACAAATCTTAGTTGATGGTGTACAAATGAACTCTCTTGATACTTCAATGTCAGCTACTCCTATTAATACAATATCACCAGATGATATTGATAGAATAGAGGTTTTACCTGGTGGAGGTTCAGTTCTTTATGGATCTGGAACTTCTGGAGGAGTTGTAAATATCATAACTAAAAAAGGAACAGGAAAAGGAACTAAAGTAAATGCAGGTTATGAATATGGTTCTTTTGCAAATAGAAAAGCAAATGTTGCGATAGGACAATCTATTGGAGATTTTGATGTAAATCTTTCTTACACTAATGTTGATAGAAATGGTTATAGAGATGATGATACTTCTAAATCTGACAACTTTATGGGTAATGTAAGATATAAAATAAATGATAAACAAGATGTTAACTTTAAATATAGCAGATATGAGGCAGATGAAACATATCCAGTAATGCTTACAAGAGAGCAAGTTGAAAAGGATAGACAACAATCTGGTTTATATTCTGGAAGATTAGGAAAAGAAGAAAATACAACAGATACTAAAAAAGATGAATATGCTTTAACATATAATAATAAATTAACTGATAATTTAGATTTCTCTTTAACAGGTTTCTATCAAAAAACAACTATGGATGTTGGAATGACTACTTTAGGGGAAAATGTTAGTATAAAAATACCGTCAGGAATAGAGGGTATTCCGCCACTTGTACAAGCTTTATCTCTTAGAGGTGATGAATCTGTAAATTTAATAGGTAAATTTGAAGATGAAAAATGGGGAATAAAACCTAAATTTAGATATTCATATGGAGAAGGAAGTAGTTTAATCTTTGGTATGGACTATATTAATAATAAAGCTACTAGATTAAGTGAAAATACTGTAAACGAAATTATTAAAAGTCCAATTTTATTACCAAAGCCCGTAAATGTCCATAGTATAACAACTAATAAGTTAGAAAAAGAAACTATTAGTGCTTTTGTAATGAATAATTATGTATGGAAAGATTTTGAATTTGCTCAAGGACTTAGATATGAAAGAGCAAACTATAAAACAGAAAGAATAAACAACACACATATTCAACCTCCTATGGGAGATAGTCAAAATAAAAGTGATTCTCGTAGTTTTTCAAAACATGATGATAATTTAGCTTATGAGTTATCTGCTAATTGGTTATATTCAGATACAGGAAAAACATATGTAAGATATGAAAAAGGATTTACTTCAGCTCCACCTTCATTACTTACAAATAAACTTCCAAGTGGAGATTATGTACTTAATGATTTAGAGGCAGAAACATATGATAACTTTGAAATTGGATTATCTGATTATATAGGAATTACTTCTATTAATGCATCTATATTCTATACAGTTACAAAAGATGAGATAACTCAAGATATGTATAAAGGAATGCCACCAAAATGGGTATATAATTATAATCTTGGAAAAACAGAAAGATTTGGTTTTGAATTAAAAACAGAACAATATTTTGATAAATTAACTCTTTCTCAATCTTATTCATATATTAATACAGAAATTAAAGATGGAAAAAGAGCTGAACGTGATAATGAAACTGGAGAGAAAACAGGTAAAATAATAGATTATTCTGGAAATCATATAGCTAATGTTCCTGAACATAAATTAAACGTAGGTGCAAACTATGCAATTACAGATAAATTATCAGTGGGTGGAGATGTTGTTTATATGAGTGGAATTTATGTAAATAACCAAAATCAAGGTGGAAAAGTAAACTCTCATACAGTAGTAAATGTTAGAGCAAGATATGCATTTGAAAATGGACTTGATGTTTATGCTGGAGTAAACAACCTACTTGATAAAAAATACTATGAAGATATAGATTATGTAGGTGGAGAATTCCAGTATGATCCAGCTGCTGAGAGAAATTACTATGTAGGATTTAAATATACATTTTAATTTGAAAAAAATATATTAAAGATGTAAACTATAAAAAGATTTAAATTAATAAAAATGTGAGGAATAGAATAATGAAGAAATTACTCCCTATCGTTCTTACAATAGGAATAATTATAACAGGAATACTTTCCATTCCATTGGGAAGTGTTCCAATTCCTCTGGAGTATATATTTTCTCCAGGGAGTGCTCCTGATTATATAAAAACAATTATTTTTAATTTAAGACTTCCAAGAATTGTTATGGCAGTTTTAATTGGAATGATGCTTTCATCTAGTGGAGCAGTTGTACAAACTGTTTTTCAAAATCCACTAGCTGATCCTTATATAATTGGAATTGCTGCAAGTGCAACCTTTGGTGCCGTTCTTGCTTTTATATTTGATATGCCAGATTTTATGTATGGAGTTTTTGCTTTTGTTACATCACTTACAAGTACTTTCCTTATATTTAAGATGGCAAAAAAAGGAAATAAGGTAAATGTAACAACACTTTTAATAGTTGGAATTGCAGTTTCATCATTTTTAGGAGCTTTTACTTCCTTTGCAATGTATTTAATAGGGGAAGATTCTTTTAAAATTACAATGTGGATGATGGGATATCTAGGAAATGCAACATGGAAAAGAGTTATTTGTATCCTTATCCCTCTTTTATTTTCTATTGGATATTTCTACATGAAAAGGCATGAGCTTGATGCTCTTCTTTCAGGAGATGAGGAAGCTCATTCTTTAGGAGTTGATGTAAATAAATTAAAAGTTAAAACACTTACAGTTTCAGCTCTTGTTGTTGCTTTTTCAGTTGCATTTTCTGGTATGATTGGTTTTGTAGGTTTAATAATTCCACATACAATAAGAATGTTAGTAGGACCATCGAATACAAAACTTTTACCAAATACAATTCTTGCAGGTGGATTTTTTCTTTTAATATGTGATACTTTTGGAAGAATAGTTCTTGCTCCAGTAGAAGTTCCAATAGGAGTTATTACTGCTTTCTTTGGAGCTCCATTCTTTTTATATTTAGCATTAAAAAATAAAAGGGGTGGTTCTTAATGAGTATAATTAAAATTGAAGATTTAAACTTCTCGTATGGAGAAAGAAAAATATTAAAAGGAATAAATTTAGAAATATCTGAAAAAAAATTAACAGGTATTTTGGGACCTAATGGTTGTGGAAAAACTACTCTTTTGAAAAATATTTTAGGATATTTTAAAAGTGAAAAAGGACATATTCTTTTAAAAGATAAAGAAAGTAGAAAGTTTTCACAAAAAGAAAAAGCAAGATTAATCTCTTTTGTACCTCAGAAATCTCAGCTAATGTCTGGAATGAATGTTGAGGAGTTTACTCTTATGGGTAGACTTCCACATTTAAAAAATAGTTGGGATGGATATTCAAAAGAGGATAAAGAAATTACAAAAAAATATTTAAAACAGCTTGATCTTGAAAAATTTTTAACAAGAAAAGCTATAACTCTTTCAGGAGGAGAGTTTCAAAGGGTTCTTTTAGCTAGAGCTCTTACTCAAGAAACAGATATTATTCTGTTAGATGAACCTACATCAGCTCTTGATTTAAATCATGCTCTAGAACTTATGTCAAAAGTAAAGGAAACTGTTAATGAAAAAGGATTAACAGCCGTTGCTGTTCTTCATGATTTAAATCTTGCAGCAATGTTCTGTGATGAACTAGTGATGCTTAAAGATGGTAAGGTATTTAGCAAAGGAACTCCTAAAGAAACTCTTACTGCTGAAAATTTAAAAGAAGTTTATGATTTAGATTGTACGATTTCTTTTACTGAAGATAATATACCATATATTATTCCTAGATTAAAAACAAAAGGAGGGAGCAAATGCTAAAAAAAATATTAGCTGCATTTATTCTTATTCTATCTAGCCAATATTTAGGAGCTATTACAATAGAAGATAATTTTATAAAAGATGGAAAAGGAAATCATACAAAAGTTCAGGAATATAAAAGAATAGTTGTTCTTGATCCTGCTATTATAGAAACACTTTATATGATAGGTGCAGAAGATAGAATAGTTGCAATAGGAACTACTGCTAAAAGTAAAATTTATCCAGAGGAGAAGACAAAAGACCTTCCAAGTGTGGGAAATATTATGAATGTAAGTATTGAGAAAGTTCTTTCTTTTTCACCAGATCTTGTAATATTAACTCCTATGTCTTCAAGAAATGCTGATAATTTAAAAGCATTAAATATTCCAGTTTTAGTAAATGAAGTGGCAACACTTGAAGATATACTTAAAAATATAGTTATTTATGGAAAAATAACAGGAAAAGAAAAAGAAGCAAATGATCTTTATAAAATGAAATTAAAAAATTTAGAAGATTTAAAGGAGAGTGTTTCTAAAAATCCTTTAAATTTAAAAGGAACTCTTCTTTATTCTACATCTCCAATGATGGCATTTAATGAAAAATCACTTCCAGGACAAATTTTTAATCTTCTTGGAGTAAAAAATATAGCTGATAATTTGACAGGGGATAAACCTATTATTTCTTCTGAATTTCTTTTAAAAGAGAATCCTGATTTTATTGCTGGATCTATGGCGATAGAATCATCTAATGATATTCTTAATAGTAATAGTATTATAAAAGAAGTAAATGCAGGAAAAAATAAAAATATTTTTATTGTAGATTCTACTAAAATTTTAAGAGGATCTCCTAGAATTTTTGAAGCTATTAATGAACTGTACTCAGAACTTAAAGAAGTAAAAAAATAGTAACAGTAGAATAGGCTCAAGGAGTTTTAAATGTTAAAAAAGATATATGATTATTATATAAAGGAAAAGAAACTGCTTATCTGTTTTTTAGTAAGCAGTTTTTTAGTCACTGGACTAGATTTGTATGGTCCTGTTATAGTTCAAAGGCTTGTTGATATTTCAATTCCTCAAAAGAATGTAAAAGAGTTTATACTTTTTTCAATACTTCTTTTAGGAGTATATGTAGTAAGACTAATTGTTTCTCTATACTCTAGTTCTAGAGGACAACTTATGGGAAATAAAATAAAATTTCTTATGAGAGAAGATCTGTTTGTAAAAATTTTAAAACAACCAGATAGATTTTTTATGGAAAGACAGAGCGGAGACTTAATTTCAAGGATAACAAATGATTTAGAAAATGTATCTATGCTTTTATATAGAGGATTAGAAGATTTTTTATTTTCAGTTCTTTCAATAATTGGAGCGTTAATATTAATGATTAATTTTAATTTAAAGTTAACTCTACTTATAATGATACCTTTTCCAATAGCAGTATACTTTACCATTGTACAGAATAAGAAGTTGAAAAGAGGTTATCTTGATGTAAGAACAAATGTTTCAATTTTAACTTCTGGTGTACATGATATGCTAAGAACTATATTTTTTATAAAAGATAATGTTTTAGAAAAAGATAGTTTTAATAAATTATCTAAAGAAAATACTGCTCTTTTAAAAACAGAGAAAAAAAATATATTTAATACAGCAGCTCTTATGTCTGGAATAAATTTTTATAACCAAATAACACAACTTATAGTTATTTTTGCCGGTGGATATATGCATATAAAAGGGACTATTAGTTTTGGAGTTATAGTAAGTTTTATTCTTCTTACAAATAGATTTAGAATTTATCTTCTAAGATTAATGGGGCTTGTTGACGTTTTCCAAAGGGGAGCAACAGGTATAACAAGATTTTTTGAAATTATGAATATTGAAAATGAAAAAGATGGAACAATTATTTTAGATGAACCTATAAAAAATATTGAAATTAAAAATCTTTCTTTTAGTTTTGGAGAAAAGGAGATATTAAAAGATATTTCACTTGAAATAAAAAAAGGTGAAAAAGTAGCTTTTGTGGGTGAAAGTGGTGTTGGTAAAACAACTATATTTTCTCTATTAAAAAGAACTTTCTTAAGTGATGAGAATACAATATTAATAAATGGGAAATGTATTCATTCAATAAAAAGAGATTCCCTTTTAAATAAAATAGCAGTTGTAGACCAGAGAGAAAATTTAATGAATGATTCTCTACTTGAAAATCTAAAAATTATAAAAAAAGATAGTACAAGTGAAGATATAAATTTGGCTCTTTCTATGGCACAACTTAAAGATATTGTAGAGGGAATGGATAAGAAAGAGGAAACTATGCTTGGAGAGGGTGGAATAAATTTAAGCTCAGGACAAAAGCAAAGAATAGCGATGGCAAGAGTATTCTTAAAAAATCCCGAAATAATTCTTCTTGATGAGGGAACTTCTGCTCTTGATAATATATTAGAAAAGAAAATAATGGATAATATTTTAAGAGAGTTTAGTGATAAAATAGTGATTTCCATTGCTCACAGACTAAATACTCTTAAAAGTTTTGATAAGATAGTGGTTCTTGATAAGGCTGGAATAGCTGAAATTGGAAATTTTGAAGAACTAATTAATAAAAAAGGACATTTTTATAATATGTATTCAGCTGGGAATATGTAAATTATAAAAAGCTAAAAA
>JAHHTB010000257.1 GCA_020024855.1 Fusobacterium sp. | reverse complement strand
AGAGCCTCTTCTTGATATTCATAAAATTTTATACCAATAAATTCAGCAATTTGTTTTGTAAAATTTAAATAAGAATCAAGGGCATTTAATATTTTTTCTTTTTGATCATAGTTAAAGCAGACAAGTCCTAAAACTCCAACGATTTCATCACGACAATAAATAGGAGTAGCAATCTCAAGTTTTTCACGACAATTATTTTTATCAAGACATTCACTACATAAATCATGTTGTCTAGGATTTTTTATAATATTAGTTTTTCCAGTTTCAAGAGTGTTTTTATAAACATTTCCTAAAGCAAGAACACCTTCAATATTTTTGTAAAGTCCCGTACCAGTAACACGTCTCATATTTTTGTCAACGATTCCAACATCAACATTAATAAGGCTAGTTATAACATTTGCATATTTTTTCACATGTTCTTTTATATCAATTAAGGAATTTTCCATTTATTCCTCCCATTAAATTATTATCAAATTTTAAGTTTTCGTTTATAGACAGATTTAATTCCAAGTTCTTCACGATATTTAACTACAGTTCTTCTAGCTATATTAAAGTTTTCTTTTTTTAAAAGTTCAACAATTTCACTATCAGATAATGGATTTTCTCTGTCTTCATTTAATATTAAATCTTCAATTTTTTCTTTAATAAAAATTTTTTTATTATTGATTATAAACATATCTTTAATACGTTCTATTCCTCTGTCAGTAAGAATATATTTATTTTTTATAGCTCTTGAAACAGTAGATTCATGAATTTTTAAAACTGCTGAAATATCTTTTAATGTAAGGGAATTTAATTTTTCTTTTGGATTTGAAAAATATGAATATTGTTTTTCTAAAATTATATTTAAAATATTTTCAAGAGTGTTTTGTCTTTTTTCAATGCATTTAATAATATTTAATGCAGAATTAAAATATGATTTCATTTCTCCAGTAATATTTTGATGATTTTCTAATGATTTCAATTTTAATTTTGGAATATTTTTATTAGACATAATAACAACATATCTTCCATTTAAATTTTTAATTTCAGCATCAGGTTCTATATATGTTGTAGTATCTCCCATATAAAAGCCTCTTGATGGAATTGGATTAAGAGATTGAATAATTTTTAAATATTCTTTTAAACTATTTTCAGTAATATTTAATTTTGAACAGATAAAATCATATTTTGAGGAAGCAAGCTCTTGCATAAAATTATTTATTATATATTCAAGTTTTATATCAAATATATTTTTTTTGTGTAACTGAAAAATAAGGCACTCTTGTAAATTTTTGCAACCTATTCCTATAGGATCAAGTGTCTTAATAATTTCTATAGCCTCGTCAATATATTTTAGAGGAAAACCACAGCTAGATTTTAATTCATCTCTTGAAATAGAGAGAAATCCCTTTTTATCTAAATTATTAATGATAAAATTACAAAGAAATCTCATCTCTTTACTTATTTTTAAAAATCCTATTTGTTCTTCAAGAAAATCTATTAAATTTTTTTCTTCACTTATAAAGTCAAAAGGGGATAAATCTTCAGAATCATCTCCTTTTTGTTTATAATTTTTTGAAGAAAAGTCAATTTCTAAGAGAGGATTTTTTAAGCATTCTTTTTCTATAAATTTTTCTAAATCCATAGATGACATTTCAAGAATATTAAGAGATAATTTCATTTCTTGAGTTAAAATAAGCTTTAATTCTTGTTTTATATTTAGTGAAAAATCCAAAAATACCCTCCTTTAAAAAATTAATATTTTACTATTTCATAAAAGATTGAGTAGCTTTAATTTTAGCAATAAGAGTTTCAATTTTAGGATCTTTTGCTATTCCTGAAGAAGCTGGAACTCTTATATCATTTTCAAGAGAGTCAGGTAATTGAGAAGAAAGAACTTCTTCATCAAAATTATTATTTATATTTTCTTGAGAAACAGAAGCTTCTTGATAAACTATTTCTTTAGAAGGGAATTTATATGTATACCCAATTTTAATATTTTGTCCGTCAGTAATTTCAGGATTAATAGCAACTACAGCATCAACAGTAGTTCCATATTTTTTAGCAAGAGAATAAAGAGTATCTCCTTTAACTACAGTATGTTCTATATAATTAGAACTATTATTTTTTAAATCAGGAAGTTTCTTTGAGTCTAAAGAATTTTTATCTGAAACCATAACATAAGTTTGTCCTATACTAATTGTTTTTCCATCTTCAATAGTAGGATTTAAAGCAACTACAGCATCAACAGTAGTTCCATATTTTTTAGCAAGAGAATAAAGAGTA
>JAHHTB010000256.1 GCA_020024855.1 Fusobacterium sp. | reverse complement strand
AAATTTTATTAGAAATATCTTTTCTACCTCAAATTAAATCAGAATTTAATAATTTAAAAAACAATAAAGAAGATTTAAATAAAAAATATCTTGAAATAAAATCTAATCTTTCTTATTTAGAAAAAGAGATAAAAGAAAAAAATAGCTTTCTTAATAGCTATGAAATAACCCTTGCTAAGAATGAAAGTGAAATAAACTTAAAAACTATTTCTTGTAGTGAACTTAAAGATAATTTAAAAAATATTGTAGTACCCACTCTCTCTACTAAAGAACTATCTGAAAAACTTAATATTTTAAAAGAAAAAAGTGAGAAAAATATAAAGATTGATAAAGAACTAAGTGAAATTAGAAAAAGAAAAAAAGAAATTTTTGATAAAAAAATAACTGTTTGGACAGAAAAAATTAAAATTTTTGAAACAAAATTAATTCAGAAAAAAGAAACACATAAAAATATGACAACAGAACATTTAAAACTTTCTAATGAAATTAATAATGTTTTACTAGAAAATAAAATATCTGACTTAAAATATATTAGTGTCATTGAAAAATCTATTGATAATATAGAAAGTATGAAACACGAAATAGAGGAATATAAGAATAATCGTATTTCTATATTAAATATTATTCTTGATTATAAAGAACAATTAAAAAATAGGAGTTTTTCAAAAGAAAAGTTTGAATTTTTATCAGAACGTGGTAAAATAGTAAATATGTCTTTGGAAAAAAATACTAAAATAATAGGAGAAGTTACCAAAATTTTAGAAATTTTTAATATCAATAAGAAAAGAGCTGAAAAAATATTAAAAGAAAAAGATGAGTTTGAAATTAAGCTTAATCCTGCTAAAGAAATGGTGGGACTTTTAAAAGGAGCTAAGTTCTTAGACTTTCTTTCAGCTGGTAAACTTCAAAGTATTACAAGAATTGCATCTGACACTTTACAAAAAATTACAAATGGTAGATACAGAATAAATGTTGATGAAAAATCTGATTTTTCAATTATAGATAATTTTAATAGTGCAGTTAGAAAACCTCAATCTTTATCTGGTGGGGAAACATTTATGGTTTCTCTTTGTCTTGCCCTTGCTCTTGCAAACCAAATTCAACTTAAAGGAAAATCTAGGCTTGAATTTTTCTTTTTAGATGAAGGATTTGGAACTCTTGACTCTGAACTTTTAGAAATAGTTTTTGGAGTACTTGAAAATTTAAGAGCTGATGGTATGACTGTGGGAATTATTACCCATGTGGAAGAGATTAAAAATAGAGTTGCTAGAAGACTTATGGTTTACCCTGCACAAATTGGAATATCTGGAACTATTGTAAAAGAGATATAATTAATTTAGGGGTGAGGAAAAATAATGGGCAGTAAAATAATGCTTATTTGGATTTGTATGCTTTCTTTTATAGGGGGATATGTTGATGTTTATGGTTTAATAACAGTTGCTTTCCCTCTTACACACTTTACTGGAAGTGTTGCAAAATTAGCAATGGAGGGTTGGGAAATAAGAATTGATAAAGAAGTTTTTCAACTTGCTGTTGCATTATTTTTCTTTATGATTGGAAATATTTTAGCAGGACTTTTTATAGGTGAAAGACATTTTAGTTTAAGAAAAAGATATGGACTTATTTTTATAATTTTAGGAACTTTCATTGCTTTAATCTTTCATTTAGCTCATGGGAATAAATCTTTTGCTTATCTTCTTTCAATAGCTGTGGGAGTTCAAAATGGACTTTTCATAACTTATAAAGGAATTTTAGTAAGAACTTCTCATCTTACTGGAGCACTTAGTGATTTGGGAGTTTATATTGGTTATCTTTTGAGAGGAAAACAATTTGATACATGGAAAATATTCTATTATACCCTTAGCTTATTCTCATTCTTTTTTGGTGGAGTTACAAGCAAGGTGATGTATGATGTTTATGGAAAAGAATCTGTTTATGCCGTATCCTTAGGCTATATTCTTATAGGTGCATCTTATCTTTGTCTTAGAAAGAAACTTGAAAGAAATATAGAATATGAGGAAGTAAAAGCTGAAAGAGCAAAAAGACATAATTTTAATGAAAAAGTTAAAAAATATAATAAACATCATCATGAGGTTTGCACAAAATAAGTAGGATTTAATATCCTACTTTTTTTATTCCCTCTATCATTTAAAAGTAAAAGCTTCAGTTATATTACTTTTCTACTATAAAATAAAAAAAGAAATAAAAAAAAGTAAAATATTTATTTTCTTAGATAAATATGATAAAATTGTAATGTTGTACAATTTTTACATTGGGGA
>JAHHTB010000255.1 GCA_020024855.1 Fusobacterium sp. | reverse complement strand
ACTCAATTATAATTTCCTCTTTTGATTCTACCTTATCAATAGTTATTTGATATTGGTTCATTTTGCTATATTCATTATTACTTACACTTGGTAATTTGTCCATAGAATTCTCTACTTTTAACACTGAAATTCTATTTTGATTTTGATGATCTGTATTTGTGCTAGATGATACTACTTTAATTATAGAATTATCTGAATTTGTTGGATTTATTTCATCTTCTCCTGTAAGTTTAACTATTTTTCCTAAACTTGAAGTAAAGATAAATGTTTTATTTTCTTGAGGATGTTCTTCATAGTTTTGAATTTTTATTCTATGTTTTACATATTCCCCATATCCAATATATCCATCATTAAATCCACCTTGAGATTTTACCTCTGTTCCTGTTAAAGTCCAATGATCTATTTCCCAATTTTTTTCATAGAATCCTAAATCTTTTGGTTTATAAGTTGACTCATTTTCATTGTCAAACTGAACATTAAATCCTCTTACAACCTTAAGTTTATATTCTTCTACCTCTCCAGATTTTGCTGGACCATATGGATTTATAATATCTTCTGGATTTAAAGCATATCTAATTCTTAAATATTTAAATCCATCATTAATATTTCCACTAGCCTTTTCAAAGTATCCTTCAAGATTTGGAATATGTAATAATAAATCAGCTCTTTCTTTTCCTTCAACAGCAACTATTTTTCCATTACCAGACATATCTTTGTCTTTTATTGGAGTTTTATTATTAGGATCATATTCTAATCTATCAATTAGTTTAATACTATAATCTGTATCATAGTCATCTGCATTAGTAGTTGTTCTATTATTAGATAGCCATACTGAAATATATCCTTTTTGAGTTAATCTTAATGGAATTTTTGGAATTTTATTAATAGTATTATTATAAATATATTTGATACCATCTTTTTCAATAAATGTTAATCCATTATCTTTTTCAGCATCACAAGTTTTTATTACTTCTTCTGTTGTAATTCCGTCACCTAATTTTATTAAAATAGGTGCTACTTCTTGTTTTTCTTCTGTATTTGTTGAAACAATATAATGTCTAGCTTCTGTATGAATATTTTTATTGTACTTTCTTAACATACTACTTCCATAATCTCTTAACATCTCTTTATTAGAAGTTGCATAGATTTTATATTTTTCAGCATTATCTTGTCCAACTTTATCTTTTGCTCTTATTCCATAGTAAGCTTCATTAGATAAATGCCAATCTTTTTTAGCTATTAATATTGGGAATCCACTTGTCATATCAGTTGGAGAAATATTAGTTTCTTTTCCTTCACCTAAAACTTTTTGTTTTAGTTTAATAATTAAAGTTTCATCTCCCATTAATTGCCCTAAAGTAACTTTATATTCTTTAGCTTTTTTATTATCAATAGGATTTATCTCTTCTCTTAGAGAACTTATTGTTATTTTTCTAGGTTCTTTTATTGTAGTACTGCTTGAAAGTAATTCTTTTTCCTCTTTTGAATTTTCTTTCACACTATATATTTCAAAATAGTCTAAATAAACTTCTCCAATATCAGTAGTATAAGTAAACTCAACATTTCTTTGCTCTACATCAGTTCTATTTTTTATAATAATATTATGTAAAACATCTTCTGTTGGTGCTAAATATCCATCTTTTACTCCCACTCTTTTATTAGAGTCATTTACATTTTCTATTCCTAGATCAGTATACTTATCTAACTCAAGCTCAACAGTTGGTACAACAACTACTTCATAATCTTCTACTTCTCCAGATCTTGCCACACTTTCCATAGTAGCAACATCTTCTTTATTTAAAGCATATCTAATTCTAAATCTCTTTGCCTGTCCTAGATATCCTTTTTTATCTTTTGGAGTTTTAAAGTATATTATTGCTTCGTTTTTATCATTTGGTTCTACTAGCATTGGTTCACTATAAGTTGGTGTATTTTCTTTTGGTTGTAAATTATCTTTTGTTATTGCCATTTTCAACTTATCTGCTTCTTTCCAAGTATCGCCATCATCTGATAACCATACTGTTATATATCCCTTATGATTTAAATGAAGAGTTACTTTATTCCAAGCATCATCATAAATAAGATTTTTATTTTGATAATTTCCTATTTCTTTTGGTGCTCCTATTTTATTAAACACAACTCCATCATCAGCCTCATTAGAGTTTAATCCTGTTCCAACCTTGTCATTATTAGGTTGTTCCTCTGTTGTTACTGTTGTATGATCTTTTGGAGTATTATTAGTTTTATCAATTACTCCTGTTCCAAGATACATATCAGAAGTATAGTAATGTCTTACTGCTTCCTTAACA
>JAHHTB010000254.1 GCA_020024855.1 Fusobacterium sp. | reverse complement strand
TAAATAACAAAGATGGAGTTATCAATGTTAAAAATGGTGTTGGTATCAAAGGAAATGGATATTTAAATAACTATGGACATATTACAATAGAGAGTGGATATTTTGGAACTAATATTGATAAAGAAGGAAAAGAAAATACTTCTGTAAATAATATAATAGATATTAAAGATGATATAGTAAATATCGGATCTCACTATGTTGGAATGGGTGGAACAATTAATTCTAAATTAGATGTAAATTTAGATAATCCAATAATTGATATTACATTAGGAAATGGACTTGGAATTGTAGCACCAAATATTAAAGGTGGAATTGGATTAGCACCAAACTTTGCTTTAACAGGAAATGGATTTAGTTATGAAGTAAAAGATTTCATTGGAGAAAATACAGAAATTAATATTGAAACCTCTCCACTATTTGATTCTAAATTTGAAGGAAAAGATTTAATAGTTAATAAAGTAGAGTATAAAAATGTTTTAAAAGATTATAAATATGAAACTTTCTATAACTCTTTAGACTATACTTTAAAAACTGGTGTTTCATCAGATATTGATGCTATTAAACAGATGAATTCATACCTAGAAAGTTTTGGGCAAACAGGAAACTTCTATGAAGAATATGCTAGAACAATGGGTGAAGTAAGAGGAAGTATTTATTCAAATGTTCAATCAAGAATGCTTGATATCAATAGAAGTTTTGATAATTCATTTGATGAAATGGAACAATCATACAATCTTTCTAAAGATACTGACAAATATAGTGTAATTTATACTGGTGGAGATTATAAATCAGGAAGAGTGGAAATTCCAGACTATAAATATCAGATAATGGGACTTCAATACATGAAAGAGTTTGAAGAAATTAATTATGATAATAAGTATGGATATACTTTTGGATTTACAGGAAGCAAATTTAAATTTAAAGATAATGGAAGATCTAAAGAAAATATCTATTCATTAAAGGCAGGAGTTCACAATGTAAAATCATTTAATAAAGATTTAGATTTATTAACTAAGTTAGACATTGGATTAAACTACCATGATATGACTAGAAAATTAGCTTTTGGACCAGTAAGTTATGAAAATGATTCTGATTTCTATTCTTACTATGTAGGATTTGATAATAAATTTAGAAAAACTATATTTAAAGATTACCAAAATGAATTTGGAGCTTATATAGGTTCAGAATTAGAATACGGAAGATTTACAGATATTAAGGAAGATGGAACTTTAGCATTAAAAGTTAAGTCAAATGACTATTATATAGCTAAGGGAATGGCTGGATTTGCAGGAACAGGAAGAAAGTACTTAGGAAATGACTGGACAGGAAAATTAACAGGGGATATTGGATATTCATATGACTTTGCAAAATATAATGAAAATAAAACTAAGTTAAGAAATTCAGATTCAGGTTATACAAGTATCTTAGATGAAATTGATACAAAAGGAAAAGTTACAGGAAAAATTGGAATAGGTGTAGAAAGATTAAATCATTTAGGAGTTACTCTTGAGGGAGAAGTATCAAGAGATATAGCAAGAGATGAAGATTACTGGAGAGTAGGACTAAGATTTAACTACAAATTTAACCAAGAAGAAGTAGTAACAACTTTAAGAAATGTATTTAACTTAATGGATAATCACTTTGAATTTGATAAGGATAATTTAAAACCAAGAGAAGAAGAGATTGTAAAAATTGGAAGTGATATTATAGATACATTCAACTTAAAAGGAACTTTAATATTAGAAGGACATACAGATAGTTATGGTTCAGTTGAGTATAATCAAGGACTTTCTGAAAGAAGAGCAGAAAAAGTTAAGAAAGAATTTGTAAAAAATATTAAGAAATCAGGAAATATCAAATACAAAACTCAAGGTTATAGCGAATTAAGACCAGTTGACACTAATAAGACAAAAGAGGGTAGAGCTAATAACAGAAGAACAGAAGTTAAGTATATAGCAAAATAAATGGTTTTTTAATAAAAAATGAAAGAGGGTAGATTTTTCTATCCTCTTTTAAATTTATTAAGATAAAGTTTTTTTTAATTTTAAAGAAGCTTTTATAAATTTCAAGCTTATATTATTATATTTTATATAATTTTCTATTTTTGTCTTTTATATATTGCAAAGCTTTTAAAAAAATGATATTTTAATAATATAGAGGTTATTTTATGATAAAAAGAGAATTTTCTCCCCTAAAGAAAATAGAAGATAATTATCCTATATGTGCTTTCTATGGATAATTTAAGAGAGTATAATATTGATGGAATAATAAGAAAAAGAATTATTGATTTCTTATTACAAGAGTAATGTATAA
>JAHHTB010000253.1 GCA_020024855.1 Fusobacterium sp. | reverse complement strand
ATAATTTTATTATGAGAATTTTTTTATAAAAATTAATTTGAGGTGGCTATTTTATGATAAAATCAAAATCTTTTTTTACTAAAATTTTTATTCTAATATTTTTTATTTTTTTATCTATTTTAGTTTATGGACAGTCATATTATAGTGTTGATAATTTAAGTATAGAGACAAAAATTAATAAAGATGGAACTGTTGATGTGAGTGAGTTTGTTCAGTATAAAGCTCAAGGAATAAATGGTATTTATTATGATATAGATTATAAAGGATATGGAGATTTAAAAAATCTTCAAGTTTTTTATGAAAAAGATAGTGAATTTATTCAAGCAATAAATAATTTTTCTCATAGAAAAGGGACATATACAACAAAAGATAATGATGGCTTAAGACAGATAAAACTTTATTTTCCTATGAGTGGAAAAAGATGGTTTCTTTTTAAATATACTCTTTCTAAAGGTGTAACAGTATATAAAGATATTGCTCAATTTAATAGAAAGATGATAGGGCAGGGTTGGAAAACAGATATAGATAATGTAGAAGTAAAGATAATATTACCTAAAAATACAAATAAAAATAATATAAAAGCCTTTGGACATGGACAACTTACAGGAAATGTGGATATTGTAAGTGACAGAGAGATAGTTTATACTTTAGAGAATTATATGAAAGGGAAGTTTGTAGAAACGAATATTCTTTTTCCTAAAGAGCTAGTTTCTAATATAAATCCAGCTTTAATAAAAAATGAAAATGGTTATGAAAAAATTATGAAGATGGAAAATGATTTGGCAGATAAAGCCGACATTCAAAGAAAACTTTTACAGAAAAAAGGTAGTGTTGGAAATATTGTTTTCTTTTCTTTTTGGGGTTGGGTAATTTTTGTAGTTGGATTAAATTATATAAAAAATAGAAAAAAACATAGGGTAACTGATAAGCCTAGAGAATATTTTAATGACATTCCAGATAAATTTTCTCCAGCTGTTGGTGGTGCTATTGCTTGTGGTCATGTAGAACCTAGACAACTTCTTGCAACTGTTGTGGATTTAGTAAGAAGAGATGTGTTAGAGATGGTAGAGGATAGAGAAAGTAATGAAACTATTCTTAGAAAAAAAGATTATGATGAAAGTTTATTAAAAAATTATGAGAGATTTATAATTGCTTGGTATATTGATGAGCTTGGTGATGGTGTTCAAATATCAATGGAGGAAATAGAAAGAATTATAAAAGATAGAAGAAGTGCCATAGCTTTTGGAAAAAATTATGAAAAATGGGAAGCTATGGTAAGAAAAGATTTAGAAAATGTTGGATTTAAAATAGAGAAAAAACATAAAATTCCAATGATATTAGGAATTTTAACTGCATTTTTAAGTTTACCTGCTGGTGTGTTTTTAACAAAATATTTTGAAGATAGAAAATTTATTTATTTTCCATTTGCATTCTTTTTAATTATGGTATCTACAGTTTCTGGAAAAAGATATACATTAGAAGCAGAAAAATTGAGAGTAAAATGGGTTGCTTTTAAGAAATTCTTAATGGGTTATGGCAATTTAAAAGATGCAAAAATTATTTCAATGCATATTTGGGAATATTATTTTGTTTATGCAATAGCAATGGGAGTATCTGAAGAAGTGGCAAAAGGATATAGTAAAATTGTGGAAGAAAGTGATGAGGATAGAAGAAATTATAATAGAATGCCTTTTATGAGAATGTATAATAGAAATTCTGGTCTTAGAAATATAGAAAGAACTGTAACTAATTCTATAAATCGTGGAACAAGAGCTTTATCTAGTACTAGGTCATCTTCAAGAGGAAGTGGAGGAGGATTTAGTGGAGGTTCTTCTGGTGGTGGAGGAAGCCGTGGTGGAGGAGGAGCTTTCTAATCAAAAATATAAAATTTTTAAGTCTACTGAAAGGATTATATAAAAATAAAGGGAGTTGATAATTATGACAACTTTAATAGGAATTATATTAATTGCAATAGGTAGTTTTAATATTTTTCAATATAATAAAGCTGTTGATGAAAATTTTTATATAACAGGAACTCTTGTAAGATATAGCTACTCTCCAAGTTTTAATAAACACTATCCTGTTTTTAGATATGTTGTGGACGGAATAATTTATGAAGAAGAATATAGAGGACAATATAATAGTAGAGCAAGAGAAGAATTAAAAAATATAAATACTGATAATATACCTAAAAAAACTAGAAAATTTATGAAAAAAATAAAGGATATTAATCTGGTAGAATATGAAATTGGGAAAGAATATAAAATTTTGGTAAATAAGAGTAATCCAAAAGAATATTGGATTGCAGAAGATGGAGCTAATAAAGGCAG
>JAHHTB010000252.1 GCA_020024855.1 Fusobacterium sp. | reverse complement strand
AAATAGGAGGAAATATTATGTCGTTAATTGGAAAAAAAGTAAATGAGTTTAAAACAATGTCTTATTATAATGGAGAATTTAAAGAAATAACTAGTGAAGATTTAAAAGGAAAATGGAATGTATTTGTATTTTATCCAGCAGATTTTACATTTGTATGTCCTACAGAATTAGAAGATTTAGCAGAACATTATGAAAAATTCAAAGCTGAAGATTGTGAAGTATATTCTGTATCAACAGATACTCACTTTGTACACAAAGCATGGCATGACACATCAGAAAGAATTAATAAAATTAAATTCCCGATGTTAGCAGATCCAACAGGAAAATTATCAAGAGATTTTGAAGTTATGATTGAAGAAGAAGGATTAGCTTTAAGAGGAAGTTTTGTAATTAATCCTGAGGGAAAAATAGTAGCTTATGAAGTACATGATACAGGAATTGGAAGAGAAGCATCAGAACTTTTAAGAAAATTACAAGCAGCAAAATTTGTTGCAGAACATGGAGAGGTTTGTCCAGCTAAATGGAGACCAGGAAATGAAACAATAAAACCATCTATCGATTTAGTAGGGAAACTATAACCTTCTAAAGGAGAAAGATGAATTATGAATGAAAAAATATATGATTTAATTGTTATAGGTGGAGGCCCTGCAGGATTAACTGCAGGCATCTACGCTGGAAGAGCAATGCTAGATGTATTAGTTATAGAGAAAGATAGAGCAGGAGGACAGATTACTCTTACAAGTGAAGTAGTAAATTATCCTGGAATAATTCAAACAAGTGGAGAAAAATTTGGTGAAGAATTAAAAAAACAAGCTCTAGGTTTTGGTGTTGAGTTTCTTAATGATGAAGTAGTTGAGATGAATTTTGAAAATGATATAAAAATTATTAAGACAAAACAAAGAGAATATAAAACTATTTCTGTTGTAATCGCAACAGGAGCATCTCCAAGAAAATTAGGATTTGTAGGGGAAAAAGAATATACTGGAAGAGGAGTTGCATATTGTGCTACTTGTGATGGAGAATTTTTTACTGACTTAGATGTTTTTGTTATAGGAGCAGGTTTTGCAGCAGCAGAAGAAGCTATTTTCTTAACAAAATATGCTAGAAAAGTAACTGTGATAGCAAGAGAACCAGAATTTACATGTGCAAAATCTATCGCAGATAAAGTTTTAAACAATCCAAAAATTGAAGTTAAATTTAATACAGAAATTTTAGAAGCTACTGGTGATGGACAATTAAAAAAAGCAACATTTAAAAATAATGTAACAAATGAAATTTTTAAATATGAATCAGAAAGCGGAAAACCTTTTGGAATTTTTGTATTTATAGGATATGAACCACAAAGTAAAATATTTAAAGACCATGTAGAAGTAGATAACTACGGCTATATAAAAACTAATGAAGATTTAAGGACTAATGTTTCAGGAGTGTATGCAGTGGGAGATATTAGACCTAAGAAGTTAAAGCAAGTGGTAACTGCTGTTTCTGATGGTGCAGATGCAGCAATGAGTGTAGAAAAATATGTAATTGAATTAAGAGAAAAATTAGGAATTAAAAAAGAAGAAAAGAAAGAACAGTTTAAAGTAGTAAAAGAGAATATGGAATTTTTAGATAGCAATTTAAAAGAACAATTAGCAGAAATAGCTAAGAAATTTGAAAATGAAATTGAACTTGTCGTTTTAAAAGATTCATCAGAAAAATCAATTGAAGTAGAAAATGCTGTAAAAGATATATCTTCTGTATCTGAAAAAATTAAGTTTACTTCATATGAGCAAGGTGAAAATTTAGATATAGAAAAATTAGTAAATATAGAAAGATTTCCAACAATAGCAATTTTAGATAAAGATGGAAATTTTTCAGGAATAAAATATTCAACAGTTCCTGGTGGACATGAATTAAATTCTTTTATTCTAGCTATGTATAATGTAGCTGGACCAGGTCAAAAATTATCTGATGAAACATTAGAAAAAATTAGAGTAATAAATAGGCCTATAAATATTAAAATAGGAATTTCATTAAGTTGTAATAATTGTCCAGAAACTGTTCAATCAGCTCAAAGAATAGCAATAGAAAATAAAAATATTCAAGTTGAAATAGTAGATATTATGACATTTAAAGATTTTAAAGAAAAACATGAAATAATGAGTGTTCCTGCTATGGTTGTAAATGATAAAGGAATATTCTTTGGTCGTAAAAATATAGATGAAGTATTACATTTCATATAATGAAAAAGAGTTGTAATAAATTAATGGTCTTAATTATTAGTTTATTCAACTTTTTTTTATTCTTGAGATTTTATAATATTTTTAATAGAAGCATCTTTCAATTAATTTTT
>JAHHTB010000251.1 GCA_020024855.1 Fusobacterium sp. | reverse complement strand
TATTCAAAGTATATTAATTTCAAATATTTGTGACATATGATTGACTAACCTACAACAATATATAGATAAATCTTAAAAAATGTATTGACATTTTTGTTGTTATTGTGGTAAACTATATAAAGTTCAAGAAGAAGCAATCCACTTCTCACCTTAGCAAAGTAGCAAAAGGTTAGTATATATAATATTTGTAAAGATAATTACAACTATTTTGTGTGGGTTGACTTTTTGAAAAGTCAATCTTATTTTTTTGGAGGTGTTTTTTATAAAACAAGAATTACTAATTAATGAAAAAATTAGGGCAAAGGAAGTTCAACTTATAGGAGCAAATGGAGAAAAGTTTGGAGTAGTTTCACTAGAAGATGCTTTAGACAAAGCAGCAGAGGCTAAATTAGATTTAGCACTAGTTTCACCAAATGCTGAACCACCAGTTTGTAAACTTATGAATTATGGAAAATATAAGTTTGAACAAGCTAAAAGGGAAAAAGAATCAAGAAAAAATCAAAAAACATTTGAGTTAAAAGAACTTAGAGTTACACCAAACATAGAACAACATGACTTTGAATTTAAAGCTAAAAATGCAAGAAAGTTTATTCAAGACGGAAATAAAGTTAAAATCACTGTTAGATTTAGAGGAAGAGAAATGAACTATGTAAAAGCAGGGGAAGAAACTTTAAACGAATTTGTTGAGAATTTATCTGATATTGCAATCGTTGAAAAGAAACCTTTATTAGAAGGAAAAAACATGTTTGTAATATTAGCTAAAAAAATAGAAAAATAATCTATTTTAATATATTAATTTAAAACTTTTAAGGAGGAAAAAAATATGCCAAAATTAAAAACAAACAAAGCTGCAAAAAAAAGATATTCATATACAGCTACAGGAAAAGTAAAGAGAACAAAATCAAACAGAAGACACTTATTAGCTAACAAGACTCCAAGAGCTAAAGCTAGAGGAAAAATACAAGATGCTTATGCAGATAAAACATGTGAAGCAGGAATTAAAAAATTATTACCATATGGTACAAAATAGTAGAAAATAAGGAAGGTGAATAGAAATGGCAAGAGTTAAAACAGGAAGAATTACTCGTAAAAAACATAATAAAATATTAAAAAGAGCAAAAGGATATTTTGGAGCAAAACATTACAGATTTAGAATGGCTAAACAACAAGTTATGAAATCTGGAAATTATGCTTTTGTTGGAAGAAAAGATAAAAAATCAAATTTCAGAAAATTATGGATAGCAAGAATAAATGCAGCTGCTAGAATGAATGGATTAACATACAGCCAATTAATAAGTGGATTAAAGAAAGCTAATGTTGTAATAAACAGAAAAATGTTAGCTGAAATGGCAGTATCAGATGAAAAAGCATTCGCAAAAGTTGCTGAAATGGCTAAAAAAGCAAAATAATTTTAAATAAAGGAGTTATAGAAAATTAAATAATAAATTTCTATAACTTTTTTTGTTAAAATATATAGGAGAAAATATAAT
Source organism: Fusobacterium sp. (assembly GCA_020024855.1). Taxonomy (GTDB): domain Bacteria; phylum Fusobacteriota; class Fusobacteriia; order Fusobacteriales; family Fusobacteriaceae; genus Fusobacterium_B. The sequence goes on along the minus strand of JAHHTB010000251.1, from coordinate 845 downwards.
GTCAAATTGGTTAGATAGAGAAGAATTGTTAATTGGATCTAATAATATAGAAAAAATAAAAAAAGCAAAAGTTGCAGTATTTGGATGCGGGGGAGTAGGCTCTTATGCAGTAGAAGGCTTAGTAAGAGCAGGAATAGAAAATATTGTATTAATCGATAATGATATAGTAGATGTAACAAATATAAATAGACAATTAATTGCAGATACTACTACTATCGGAAAAGCAAAAGTAGAAGTAGCTAAAGAGAGAATACTAAAAATAAATCCTAATGCAAATGTAGAAGTGTATAAAGAATTCTATAGTGAATATAATAAAGATAAATTAATAAAAAATGATTATACATATATAGTAGATGCAATAGACTCTGTTTCTTCAAAAATTTCTTTAATAAAAAAAGCTCATAAAGAAAATATTAAAATAATATCAGCAATGGGAATGGGAAATAAATTAGATCCAACGATGATAGAAGTTTCAGATATAAGTAAAACATCTATTTGTCCACTTGCAAGAGTTATGAGAAAAAAATTAAAAGAAGAAGGAATATATAAGTTAAAAGTTGTATATTCAAAAGAAGCTCCAATAAAAAAAGATTCAAAAGTAACAACAAGCATAAGTTTTGTTCCTTCTGTTTGTGGACTAATTATGGCAGGAGAGATAATTAGAGAAATTATAAAAGAAAATTAGCAAAATAAAAGAATAATAAAAAAATCAAATAAAACGAAATAAAAGAAAAATAATAAAAATGAACATATAACACTTTAGTTATATGTTATTTTTTTGCATAATTTTATAAAAAAAGGTAAAAATAAATCTAGACAAAATAATTTTGGAGGTTTAATTTTAT
>JAHHTB010000250.1 GCA_020024855.1 Fusobacterium sp. | reverse complement strand
GAGATATTAATGTACACACATAAATAAGGAGATAAGAAAATGAGAAATAAAAAAATTGATATTTTTTTTGATATCACAGGATTGATAGGAGTTTGTATATATGCTTTATCAATATTATGGTTAAGAAAATTAAATCAAAGTATTTGGATTATGCTTTTTTCAAGTTTGTTTATTATTTATAAATTAAAAAATTATAAAATTAATAAACAATATAAAATGATAATTATTTTTATATTATTTTTGCCAATTTTTGAGCATTTTTCTGCTAAAAGTTTTGATGAAAAAATTACATTAAATATTATTCGAGAGAGTTATAAGTTTTTTCCGATTTTTATAATACCAATATTTATAAATTCTATTAAAAGAATAGAAATAATTTGTGGAATGGTTGGAATAACGGTGTTAGCTAATTGTATAAGAATATACAGAGTATGCAGAGAAAATAATTTTAACTTTATAGGGACTTATGATGGAAGATTTGCTTTAGGGTATACATCTCACTGTATGGCTATGTTATCATTTTTAATATTAGGTTTATTGTTATATGCATTAAAAAATAAAAAAACAAAAGTAATTATTTATAGTATATTGACTTATATTATATCTATTTATTTTGTAATTTTGGGGCAAAGAAGAGGAGCATATTTAGCTATATTAATTCCATTATTTATTCTATTACTTCTTTTTTTAGATAGAAAAAAAATTATGATATTAGGTTTATTTTTAGGTATATCAGTTATAGGAATTAGTAAATTACCAATAGTGAAACAAAATATATATTATAAGCGTTTTGTAAGCATAAAAGATGTAAAAGAATCTTCTCCAGCAATTAGATTGATTTTATGGGAGGCTTCAATAAAAGTTTTCAAAGAACATCCCATTTTTGGAGTTGGTGAAGACGGAGGAGCAAAACATTATTTAGAATATATAGAAAAAAATAAAGAAGAAATTAATAAAAAACTAAATAATTCACTTGATGGATTAATAAGTGTAACAAAACAGTCAAATCCTCATAATGTTTATTTTAAAAAGATAGTTGATTTAGGAATTTTAGGTATATATTTATTTCTAGTATTAGGATATATTGCAATAAAACAACTACAAGTATTTTTTAAATTAAAAAGATTAAAAGATGATAAGATATATATATTTATTGGAATAATTGGAGCATATATGTCATTTTTTATAATGGGATTAACTGAAGATACTTGGGGAACGTATGTTATAAAGAATACACTTTTTTTAACATTAGGGTTATATTTTAGCTTTTATTTTATATTGAAAAAAGATAAAATGTTATAAAAATAAAAAAATTAATAGGAGAAAAAATGAAAATATTAGTAGTTAGATTTAAACAAATGGGGGATGCAATTTTAGCTACTTCAGTATGTAATACATTAAGAAAAACTTTTCCAGATGCAGAGATAGATTTTGTTTGTTATGAACATGTAGCTCCTCTTTTTAAAGAAAATAAAGAGTTTAATACTATAACTATAACAGATAAAGTAAAAAATAATGCTTTTAGATATTTATGGGAAGTATGGAAGATAACAAGAAAAAAATATGATATAGTTATAGATTTGATGTCTAATCCTAAAAGTGAGTGGTTTACTTTTTTATCTGGAGCAAAATATAGAATAGGAAGATATAGTAAACATAGAGGATTTACATATACACATAAAATAAAAGAGCCAACAGATTTTAAAAATGAAGTGGAGAAAAGTTTAAGATTAGTAGAACCTTTAGAAAAAGAATACGATATAAAATATAATACTGATTTTAAATTGTACGTAACTGATGAAGAAAAAAGAAAAATGAAAGCACAGATGGTAGAAAAAGGAATAGATTTTTCTAAGCCAATTATTCTTTGTTCTGTCACAGCTAAACATAGTTTTAAAATATATCCTTTAGATAGTATGGCTAAATCTTTAAAATTAATATTAGAAAAAAATGAAGAATTACAGTTGGTATTTTTTGGAACTTCTAATCAGAAAAATGATATGGAAAAAGTAAAGTCTTTAGTTGGGAAAGAGAAAAATATATTTACAAATATAGAAACAAAATCAGTTAGAGATTTATTAGCACTTATTTCTAATTCTGATATGTTTTTTGGAAATGAGGGTGGGTCAAGACATATGGCACAAGCTTTGGATATACCAAGTTTTGCAGTATTTTGGCCTGAGTCAGATAGAGAATGTTGGATACCTTTTGGTGGAGAAAGACATAAAGGAATAATATCAAGAGATATACAAAAAGATTATGGAAATTTAAGTTGGGAAGAAATATTTAATTTAATAACCCCAGAAATGTTAGAAAAAGAATTTTATAATGTATTTAATAAATATATTAATA
>JAHHTB010000249.1 GCA_020024855.1 Fusobacterium sp. | reverse complement strand
AAAATAGTATAAGCTTAAATAAAAATGGAGAAGAATAATGAAAAAAAAGATATTTAGAATTATATTAATGATTTTTTTTAATTGTATGGTTAGTTATTCTAAAGAAATAAATATAGAGTTTCCAAAATTACCAAAACTAGAAGAAGACATGGCACCACCGTTACTTCCAAAAGATGATATTTTAGAGATAGACAATGAAGGAAAAATAATAGGAAAAAGGATATTAGAAAAAAATACTACAGTATATTTAGAGAGTAAAGTAAATGTATTTGTCCCTTTAGAAATAATATCTGATATAGATATAGAAACATTGATAATAGATGATCAAAAATTAGAAATTCCTTTTGATGTAGAATTGAATAGGACACCAGAAAAAAAAGATTATTATAAGTTACATTACAGTGAAACAGAGATAGATATAGATCAAGATGGAAAAACAGATACACACATATACTCCTCTCCTTTTATAAATACTAAGGTAAAAACAGATAATCTATTGTATATAGATGGAGAAAAAATATCAAAAGAGGGAACATTTAAAAAGAAAGTTTATATGACAATAGAGATAAGGGAGTAGAGTATGAAAAGATTAATTTTATTATTGATGTTAACTATAAGTAGTTTTTGTTTTGCCCAAATAAATATAAAAATATTTGAACCCATAAGATTTAATGATGTTTTGACTAATACTATCAGTAAAGAAGAGGTAGTAGGGGAAGGAATTATTGAAATATATTCAGATGATTTAGAGGAAGATTTAGGAAAAAAATTAAAGTTTTATTTTCCTATAAAAGAGTATAAATTAGAAAAAAGATCTGATGATTTTATAGTAACAAAAGAGAGGGAACAAATAAAAATAATAGCTATATTGAATAAAAGAGATATAGATAATGGAGAAGAGGCTGAAATAATTCAAGGGGAATATATAGGTTACATTCCTATAATTGTATCACAATATAGTAAGATTATAGAATAGGAGTAAAAAAATGAAAAAATTAATTTTGCTATTTTTTCTAAATGCATGTTTTATTTCGTATGGAGAACTCTATCATAATGAGGAATTAAAATTTGAAATGAAAGAAATCGATGAAAATTTTGTAGTAATAAAAGTAATTCCTAAAAAAATTGTTGTAGAAGAAATAAAATACCCATATCATAAGGTAAAAAAAGATGAATATTTAATTAAAATAGCTCGGATATATGATAAAAAAACAAAAAAATTAATCGAGATAAACAAATTAAAAAATCCAAATTTAATTTATCCAAAGCAAAAAATTTATTTAGAAAGAAAGAGAACAATAATAAAAGAAAATATTCCAAAATATCATATTGTAAAAAAAGGAGAGAATTTAATTTCTATTTCATTTGATTATGATCTTGATTGGAAAGAAGTAAGAAAATTAAATAGATTAGAAAATATAACAGATATATATCCAGGACAAAAAATAATATTAAAATAATTTTTGGGAGTTAAGAATGATTAAGAGAATTAAGAACCTTTTTGTTTTATTTTTTTTCTGCTGTTTTGTAAACTTGGTGGGAGCTGAAAGAGAGATACCTCATTCAATAATAACAGAAAATCCAAAAAAAGAAGTGACAGAAATACAGACTCTAAAGAAATATAAAGAAAAAGCTGAATTAAATATAACTGTGACAAAGATAAAAACAGAAGAATTACCAGTACAAATAGATAAGAGAAGAAAAAAAATTTTTATAAAACTTGAAAATATTAATAGTGAAGAGATACAGATAGTGGAAAGAAAAGAAGATATATCCAATCCAGAAACAATAGAAGGAAGGAGAGCTTTAAATAGAACAAAAAGAGGAAAAAGAAGTATTACAAATAGTAATTTAGAAATCGAAATATATAATAAAGTTGATGGGAGAGAAAAAACAAAACTAGAGGTAAATTATAAAAATTTGCCAAAAGATCTATATGTAGCTGTTACAGATAAAGGTAACAATAAATTAAAAAAACTTTATAAAGCTAATTACACAGATTATAAAGCACAATATAATCATAATGTAAAAGTACAATTATGGGTTTTTGGTGATGAATTATCAAATTTAAGTAATATAGTATTAGATAGTGGACTAAATGGAATAGGTGATATAAAACTTAGATCAGAGGGAAATAATTCACGTCCAGATAATGCTATACAAAAAAGTGGATTACATACAGTATTTGATATGGGAAAAAGTCTTTTAGCAGAAGAGTTTGAAGATAGCGATATAATAGAGATTGAAAATGCAGTTGGATGTTCTATCATAAAAAATAATCAAGGAAGTTTTTATGAGGATAGAAATAAATATGGAGAGCTAAGTGTACCAGGATTTAATGTAAAAGCAAGAATATGGAGTGATTGTGATAAATTTGAACTTTCTTT
>JAHHTB010000248.1 GCA_020024855.1 Fusobacterium sp. | reverse complement strand
CATCAAAAACTAAAAATTCTTTTTCTTTTTTAGATAATTTTTTTATAAAATATTCTAATCTTCCTGCTACACTCCTATTTTCTACCCGAAAAAAACAACAAATTTCTTTTGGTTTTCTTATCCTAGTATATTTTGCTCCTCTACCTTCTTCATGTTCTTTGTATCTTCTTTTTATATCAGTTGTTATACCTGTATAAATAGAGTTATCTTCACATCTTATCATATATAGAAACCATGATTTTGTTATATTTTTATTCATAATTTATATACCTCTTTTTTATTTTTTTTAATTTTTTCTACCATTTTCATACAAATATAAGATATAATTTATAAAGAAATATCTTTATGAATACAGTCTATCATAATTTTTTTGTTTTAAGGAGGATTTTTTTGGATAACTTTAAAGGAGAAAGAGAAGTAAGAATTTATGAATTAGCAATAACTCTTTTTGCAATTACCGTATTTACATTTGGGTGTTATGTTTTTCATTTAAAAGAAAATGTTTTTGAAGGATTAATTAAAATTATAAGTTCTCCTGCTGCACTTATTACAGACTTTTTAGTTGTTGGAGGAATAGGGGCAGGATTTTTTAATTCTACTCTTATTTTTTTCTTTAATCTTTTTTTAGTAAGAATTCTTAATATAAAAGTAAATGGACTTATTCTTGCATCTATGTTTACTACATTTGGATTTTCATTTTTTGGAAAAAATATTTTAAATATTCTTCCAATCTATATAGGAGGAATTTTATATAGTAAATATGAAGGTATAATGTTTAGAGATGTTTTTGTTCCTGTTTCTTTTGCCAGTGCACTTGCTCCATTTATAAGTGAAATTGCATTTAGAACAAATACTTTTGAATTTTCATATTTAAATGCTATATCTTTAGGAATTATAATAGGATTTATTATTACTCCATTAGCTGCTAAAATGAAAACTTTTCATGAAGGATATAATTTATATAATTTAGGATTTACAGCAGGGATTTTAGGAGCTGTTTTTAATAGTATTCTTAAAACTTATGGATTTGAAGTAGCATCTAGAAGAATTTTATCTACGGAATTTGATTTAGCATTAAAAATTATATGCAGTAGTATTTTTATTCTTTTTATAATCAATGGATTTTTTATTAATAACTGTTCTTTTAAAGGATATAAAAAATTATGTTCTGATAATGGTTTAGAGGCTGATTTTGTTGAAAAATATGGATTTGGATTAACTTTTATAAATATGGGAGTAATGGGATTTATAGCAATAGCTTTTCCTATTCTTTTAGGAGAAACATTAAATGGACCTATGCTTGCAGGAGTTTTTACAGTTGTAGGATTTTCTGCTCATGGAAAAACTTATTTAAATACTCTTCCTATTCTTTTAGGAGTACTTTTTGCTGGAGTAACTAGTGATAGTTATGACTACTTTACTCTTGCTCTTTCTGGGCTATTTGGAACTTCTCTAGCCCCTATAACAGGGGTTTTTGGAATTTTTTGGGGATTCGTTGCTGGCTGGCTCCATCTTGCTGTTGTAAATAGTATAGGTGTACTTCATGGTGGTATGAACTTGTATAATAATGGTTTTTCTGCTGGTATAGTTGCTGGATTTATGCTTCCAATTGTAAGAACTGTAAATGCTCAAGCTGCAAAAAGAGAAATGCAGTTTTTAAAAAAGAGAAGAGAAATTATAACTATAATTAAAAAAAGAAAAATAAAAGATGATTAAATCTTACATAAAATTAAAACATAAAAAAGAGCAGCTTATAAATACAAAAATTTCTTTCATTAAAGAAACATTTTATTAGGAAAGTATAGATTTTAATATCTAAAAAATAAATAATAAAAATAATAGAAATTTTAGTATAATATCTATATTATTTATAAAATTTTCAAAATTAACATAAAAGCCATTTTTATATTTTTTGTAAGTAAAAGAAATTTTATTTTTCAAATTGTCATGATTTTATAAAAATAACCCAAGGAAAATATTTTGGTGTTTTCTAATTATTACTAGTATCAAATACATTATAAGTGACAATAGCATGAATATGTGGATTCCAGGATATCTCTCCAAAAAAAGTATGAATATTAATGATAACTTCAATCTGATATATTCCAATTTTTTTAAATATATATTTAATAGCAAAATACACAAATTTTAGAATGTAGAAAAAAGAAAAAATTCTCGATAAGATAAAGTCAACAAGAAGAGAAAAAGTAATATATAAATGTTTGACATTAAATTTAGATTTACAAGTAAAAGGAACAATAAGTTTTTGAAAGCATTGTAAACATACATCCAAACTAATGATTTTCACAACATTATTTAAGAAAGGCAAATTTCGGGTGTACAATTTTTAGTGTTGGTACTTAAATGTATCAGCACTTTTTTTTATTTT
>JAHHTB010000025.1 GCA_020024855.1 Fusobacterium sp. | reverse complement strand
TCCTGTTCCAAGATACATATCAGAAGTATAGTAATGTCTTACTGCTTCCTTAACATCTTTATTTTTTTCTTCAGATAAACTTACACCATAATCTCTTAACATTGGTAATAATTTTGGTTCTCTATCTGGAGTATCTTCACCTACAACTTTATTATTTTGATCAAATATAATTTGACTTATAGTATTAAAAGTTCCGTTTTGTTCTCCAGTAAATTCATCTGTTATATGTTGTCTTAAAGAGATAGTTAAAGTTTCATTTCCTAAGATTTTATCAACTAAAATTTCATAGTATTTAGAACCATCATTTGGATATTTATTTGGCTCTCTCTCTATTAATTTATCAGTTGAATCTACTATTCTTATTCTATGATTTTCTTCTATCGGACCAGCTGGATTTTTTTCGTCATTAGGATTTGGTCTCCAAGAGCTTACTCTATTTAAAAAGGCTTTCTTGTCTGTGCTACCTTTTATTGTAGATTCTATCCATATATACGGCTCTAGCTCTTGTGAATTATCTTTTGTTGTTTCTAACCAACCATTATTGATTTTTAAAACAATCGGATTCTTATCTGTTTCCACAAATCCATTTTGTTCTACATCTGTTTTATTAATTATTTCAACAACATTTTCAACTATTTCACCTAAAGAAACATTTTTATCATTTACTCCAACTCTTTCTTTTTGACGTTCCGACTCATCTGTTTCATTTTTAGCAATAGAGTTAGTTTTATTCTCTAATGAATCTACATATTTGTCAGAGTCTATTCCTATATCTCTAATCTCTTTTAATCTTACATTAATTCCACTAATAAGTCTTACGTTATAGTCTTCTACTTCTCCAGTATAGGCAGTACCTTTAGGATACATTATTCCTTTACCTTTAGCAGTTTTATCACCATCTTTTATTTGTAAATCCTCTTGAGCAATTGAATATCTAGCCCTTATAATTCTATCTCTACCAATTCCTTCTGTAACTTTTATAAATAAACTAGTTGGCACTTTAGAACTGTTACTTTCTGTTACTAAAGCTCCTGTTTTTTCTGGGAGATTATATTTTCCTTCTATTTTATTATAAAGATTATAAACACTTACTTTTTCATGTTCACTAGCTTTTATCAAGTCTTTTAGACCTTCTCCCCAAGAACTCTTATCATTAAATACTGTACTGTTATTTATCCAGAATGTTATATAGCCTGGGAAAGCTGCTGAAACATTTATTCTATTCTTAACATTACTATAAAGAATTGGTTTTCCATTTACTCTTGGAAGTACTAAACCTTTGTCAACTGCTTCTGTATCTTTTATGCTATCATCTTCATCAACTATACTTGCTAAATCTTGTTCCTCTTTAAAGTTTCCAAGACCAACTCCAACTGCATTATTTTGCTTATTGTCAAGTCTTACTATATAATGTCTTGCTTCTTCTGATAAACTACTATCACCATCTATATATCCACTTCCATAGTCTCTTCTCATCTTAGTAGAATATTCATGAGTTATAATTCCATCTACATATGCTCTATCAACATATGCCCATTTTTCCTCATCTTCTCCTATTACTTTAGCATCAAAATATACATATAGAGTTTCATCTTTTCTTATCGCAGGATTTTTATCGTCACCAGTAATTGTAAAAGTATATCTATTTTCATCTTTTACTAATTCATTTTTAGTAATTTTTATTTGTCTATTATACTTATCTTTTACTTCTCCTATTTCACCTTGTGTTTTATCACCATCTATATAAATTCTAGGATTTCCTAAAATATTTTCTTTCACTACTATTTCACCAATTTTAGCTCCGTACTCTATCGCTATTTTAGGTTGATCTGTATAAGTTAAGTTTCTAATCTTAATACTTCTTACAAATGGTTCACTTGGAATTAAAGATTTATCATCTGATCCTACAAGATATTTTTTTCCTTCGTTTGTTATAGTTATACCTTTATCTTCTAGTTTATGTAATCTTGCTTCTAATCCCAATCTTAATTCTACTGGATAATCTTGAGTTTCACCACTTCTTGCTGTTATATCTGTATCTTCTATATCCTCTTGGTCTAAAGCATATCTTACTCTAAAATATTTTTTCTCATTATTATTAAAATTACCTTCATTATCTTTTTCTATAACATGAGAAAGATTTGGTATTCTTATTTTTACTTCATGTTTTTTATCTTCTTCTGATAAATATACAATATTTTTTCTTTTTATATCTTTTGTAGTTTCAGGAGCTTCTAATCCAGAAGAAATTACCTCTACTATTTTACTATCCTCTATTGATTTTTCCCATTCTTTATCATTTTTATTTATCCAGAAACTTATATAACCTTTGTGTGATGGAAGTATCTCTAAAGTATTTATTAGGTTATTATAAAGAACTGTACGAGCTTGATTATCAACTTGATCTGTTGTTGTTTCTTTAAATGCAACTCCAGACTCTCTACCTTCATCAACATGAATATCTGGAAATTCAATAGGAGAATACTCTGTAGTTAAATCACTTGCTAAAGCAACTACTTTAGATTTATTTTTATCATCACTATATAATAAATAGTTTCTTGTTTCAGTTAAGTATGAAGAAGTTTTATCTTCTACTAAATAACCATTTCCATAATCTCTTTCCATAACTTCAAACACTTGATCTGTTTGAATATCTTGGTTAATCTTAAGTTTATTTACAACTCTCCACTTATCATTAAGTTTATTTCCTAAATCTTCATCTGTTATTAACATCCAAAGTTTTACTCTAATTCTTTCATTTGGTAACATTTTAGGTATTGTTATTGTATATTTATACTTACTTTCACCTGGTTTGTTATTAACTTCTTTAGTTATTTTAGGAGTTTTATCTTTTACATCTTGTTCTGTAATTTCAATTGTTCCTTTTGAACCGTCTGATCTAATAATAAGTTGTTGTTTATCCACATCTCCTTCAGGAACTGTTTCTCTATATATTTCATAATAATAAGGGAAATTCTTTGCATCAGCACTTATATTTAATTTTGTTCTTAATTCTGTGTCATATATTTGAGATATATTTGTTTCTAAAACTGCTGTTGAATTCTCATGATTAAAAGCAGATGATGTATTTTGCATAGTAAATTGTGTACTATACAATTCTTTGTATTGATATAAATTATCTTCAGCTCCTAATCTCTTTTCTGGATTATATTCACTATACACTCCTAAATCTTTAGGAAACTTAAATCCAGTAGCTAAAGGTCTTAAGTATACTGCATTATCTTGAACTTCTCCTGTTGAAGCTGGTCCAAGAGGAGTTTTTATTTCTTCAGGATCTGCGGCATATCTTATTCTTAAAATTCTTGTTCCTTCTGGATATTCTGGAACAGCTATTTCTATTTTATTCTCTCCTTTTTTTACTTTTATTGGAGCAGCTATTTCTTTTAAACTCTTAGAATCAGGTTTTGGATCTGGATTTGGATCTGGAGTATCCTCTGGTAATATTCTAGCTACCAGCATTGTATTTTTTCCATTTCTTCCCCAATTTCCTGTACTAGCTTCTGGATAATTATATCTATTTTCTTCGTCATTTCCATCATTTATAAAGAATGAAACATAACCTGAATGACTTACATTTAAACTAATTTGGTTTCTTACACCTGTAAATAGCTGTCTATATCCTGGAGTATTATCTTGAGAATAATGAATAGTTAATCCATCTGGAGCTATTCTTTCATCTTCTATTACTTTTTCTCTAGAAATTTTATCTTCAAATTCTATTTTATTTCCTATCTTCATCACATGACCTTGTTCATCTCTAGCCATATAATGTCTAGCTTCTGTTTTTGTACTTACATCATCAACAAGACCTAATCCATAATTTCTAGCAGTTTGTCTTTCATCTGGATTATTTTTACTATGATTTACCAGTTGATTATTTGCTGAACCTGTCCAAGAATCTCCCTGTCCTAAAAATCTATAATAATATTTATTAGCTGGATGATTTTCCCAATGCTCTGCTTTTACAATAGCATCTTTTTCTTTAAACATCTTTTCTTCTAAATATAAATTATATTTACTTTCTGGACTTTCACTTGGGTTATTGTACCACATAAGTTCACCATAACCATGCCACCAAAATTCTTGTGTTCTCCAGATATAATATCCACCATAAGTACCTGTTGCCCACTCATTTCTTAAATCATTTTCTTCAATTACCTGAGCTTTGTATATTACATCTACAATTCCATCATCAGTATTGTAACTAGGAGGAACATTACCAATACTTATTACTGCATCTTTATTATCCTGTCCACCAGTATTATTAGCACTTTCAATTTTTAAAGTAGCTTTTGAAATATTAGCTTTGTCTTTTTCAACATTAACTATTTTTTCTTTATCAGTTTCACTATATGAAGTACTATTTGATAGTTTTATAAAGTTTCTTGCTGGAGAATAATTTTTTATTTGAATTCTGTAATTAAACTTCTCTTTCCATGATAAAGATTTCTCAATATTTTGTCCTTCATTATCTTTTTCATAGATAATTGTTTCATTTTCATCTTTATATTCATTTCCTATTTCATCTATACTTACTTTTTGTAATTCAAATATATCTCCATTTTCATTTACTTTATAATCTTCTATTTCTCCTGCTCTTATAAATGTAGTTGGAGATTGGTGACCTTTATCATCTCTTTCCAAACTAAATTTTATTCTTACAACTGTACGACTTTCTAGTTGTCTTGAATAAAATTCAATCTCGTTTGCTTGGCCTTTTTTAACTTTAAATATTTTTTGTTTATATCCCTGATTTATTGGAATATCTACTCCATTAGCATTTGTAATTGTAGGATAGGCCTCTCCTAATTCTCCATTTTCTGGATTTGAGTACTCATATATTGAACGTCCTTTATCATTTAAATCCCATCTAGCATATTGTCCAATATATCTATAATAATTTGAAGGCCCATGATTTCTTGTCCAAATCCAAATACTTACATAACCATCTTCTGTTGATCTTATTACAAGTTTATTATTTGCTCTATTGTATAATTTGGGATTTTCAACAGTTATAATCTTGTCTGTTTCTGGATTTATGGCAACTCCATCATCATCTGTATCCCTCATATCATTATCCCAAGTATTTGTTTGATGTTTTGGTTTTTCTTGAGCTTTTATCGTTTCTCCAAGACTTGAATACTCTTTATTATTTCCAATTCTTTTAACCATATAAGCTCTTGCTCCAGTATTATCATCTCTATACCAATCTTGAGATTCTGATGAATTTTTGTAATAATCATGATATGTATAGTCATTTTCATAATCTCTTGCCATTATATTATAAACTGGTTGAACATCAGTAGAATACTCTTTATAGTTATGTTGTCTGTCTATTCCTTTTAAATCTACTTTTTTCTTGTCAAATCCTATTGTTTCATTCCAATAAGAATTACTATTTGCAAAATATCCTGCTAAAATATTTTGTCCTGTATTACCTATTTCAAGGGTATCATAAACTCTCCATCTTCTATCATCACTATATGCATAAAATTCTTTCTCTTTACTATCATCAACTTGTCTTTTTATTTTAACAACTGCTTCTTTATTTCCTTCTAAAACTAAATTTGTTGTTAAAGTTAAGTCATTAGTTAATACTGAATTTTGAATTTTATTTTCTTCTGATATATTTCCCTCTTCAAATTGAACATCAATTCCTTGTTTATAAAAATCAGTTGATAGAATAGCAACATTACTTCCTACAACAATTTTTTGTGGTTTAGTTGTTTTATTATGTAAGTTTTTAAATTGAATTCTTTCATCAAACAACTCTCTCATGCTTAAAATATTGTCAAGAGCACTTACACTCTCTCCAGCATGTTCTTCTGCAGATGAATTTAATTTTATTCCATAGTCTAAAGGTGATAAGAATCTAGCCTCTATTGGTGGCATTACTCTTACTTGATATTCTTCAACCTCTCCAACTCTTGAAAGTTTTTTCAAATCAGTAATCTCATCTTTTACAAGAGAATATCTAACTGTTAAAGTTCCACTTGCTTCATTGTTGTTTATATTTCTATAAACTCCATCAGGGATCAATACCTCTATTTGTTCATCTGTTCCTACTAATAATGGCTGTAAATTATCACCATTATCTGTATTAGTTTTTCTTGCTGGTAGTTGAATAGGAGTTTTAACCTCTTGATAAGGTGGAGTTGTACTCTTCCATTCATTATCTAGCCAGAAAGTTACATATCCTTTTTCACTAGGTTTTACTATTACATCATTCCATTCACCTGTAAACAATGTAGGTTTTCCTTTTGTATCTCCTGCCTTTGTATCTATATATGCAACTATATTTTTTATTACTACTCCATCATTTGTTGTAGCTGATAGAAGTTCACCACTAAAGCCATTTTTATAAGTGATAATTGAACCTAATCTTACTTCTTCTTTTTCAGTTTTAAAATGTCTTACAAAACCTGTATTATCCATATCTTTATTCATTAAAGGATAATTATTTTTTTCTAGTTCTTGTTTATCTCTAGCTTTATTAGTTGAAGCTTTATGATAATCTTCTTGCTTACCATTTACATCATTATAACAATTTATATAATGTAATTCATTTATAACCTGATCATCATTATCTTGTTTTACAAAATAATTAAATTTTAATTTTAATTTTCCTTTAGCTGGAATATCTTTTATTACCTTAAAGAAATATTCTTTTTCATTTGATGGATTTTTTTCAACAATTATATAATTTTCAGAAGTAACATTCTTTTCATTTAAAAAAACTTCTAAATTTAATCTACTGCTATCTATATTTCCATTTTGACTTAATTCAAATATTCCATTATTTGATATAAATTTTACCCTTTTATTATCTAGTACAGCTGATGTTAAAGATTGGTGCCCTCTATTTTCAATGATAATACTTTGTCTTACTCTTTCACCATAGTTGACATTTTTATCATTTACTCCATAAATTTTTACATCTTTTTTATCTATATCCTCTACTTCAACTCCTAGTTCTTCATAGCCAGCAAAATAAGTATCTATTGAATCAATTAAATTAATATAATGATCTTCTGCCTCTCCTGTACTTCCTATATTTACAACATATTCTGATGTTCCTATTGCTGGTTGCTCTTCAAAGAAACTATTTACTTGTTTTTCTATCTGTCCATATCTTATCTTTAATATTTTTTGATTTTTTGGATTTGGAGTCTGTCCATTTGAAGCATTATCATCATGGAATTTATAGCCTTTATACTCATTTGGTAATATAAAATCTATTGTTTTTTCTTCATTTGCATTAATTGAAACAGCTTTAGCCTCTACTTCACTTCCATTTTTATTTTCAATAAATAATGGATAATGTATATAGTCTATTGTATTATCTGGGTTTCTTATTTCTAGCCAAGCTTGTATAAATCCATTGTGAGTAGCTTTAAACGTTAAACTATTGCTTACTTCTGTTGCTAATGATAATTCAGTTGCATTTGAAGTTAAAGGTTGTCCATTAATTTTTAAAATACCATCATTATCACCTTTTCCGATTTCTTCTCCATTTCTACGACTATTCATTCCGTCAAAAGTGATTTTTTCTCCCAAATGAGGTATCTCTTTTATTTTATAATGCCAACCAGCAAGTCCACCATCCATATCATGTCCTATTTTTTTCTTGTGATGACCTATCTCTATAAATTGTGGAGTTACTTCTTCATCTTCAAAACCAATCTTATCTTGTAAACGTTCTAATATATATACTTCATTTTCTATAAATCCTGTTTTACTTTCTCTTTTTGCAATAAAATCAAAATCTATTTTTAAATTTTCTAATCCATCAAGTTTGTTAAATTGGAAATAGTATACTCCATCACTTCCATTTACTGTAACTCTATCTTTTGAATCTTTTAATGGAGTTTCTGAATTATTTACAAATAATTTTACATTCCATTTAGATAAATCAACATCTCCTACATTTGAAACAAATTTTATTTTACTTCTATTTAATACATCTGCTGATGTTTCTTCTAAATTTGTTTTTGTTATATTTGATATTGTTATAACTTGATTAATTACTTCACCAGGAACCCATAAATAATCATCAGCACCAAAGATTTTATTTTTATCTTTGCTATTTGGGTTTTCAATATCAGTTTCCACCCCTTTATCTCTCCAACTTTCAAATACGACTTCATTTGGAGGCATAATATAATAAAGATAATCTTCTACTTCTCCCATTGCTGAATATTTGTTATATGTTTTTATATCCTCTTGTCTTGGTGAATATCTAACTCTAAGAATTTTATTATTTAAAAATTCTTCTTTATTTTCCTCTTTTATTTCTTCTAATTTTTCAAACTGATAGCTTTTAAAATAGAAACTTATTTCATTTTTTCCAGCTTTAACTGGATACATAATAGCTGTTTGAGTTTCATCTTTTTTATCTTTTGAAAGACTTACCCATTTATTATTTTTACCCACATTTGTCCATAGGGTAATGTATCCATCTCTTTTTACATTTATATTTAAAGTATTTATAGAGTCTAAATTAAGAACATTTTTATCTCTTAAATTTTCTTCTAAATTTAATCTATATTTTTTGAAATCTAAAATTCCTTCATCTTCTTTTTTATCCCCTGTTTCTATCTCTGTATCTGTTTCAGAATCCCAAGATATTTTAGGTTTCTGCCCTAAATACATATAGTCATCATTTTCTTTAAATTCAAAATGTTTTACACTGTCTTCTTCTTCTGTTTCAGTTGCTATCTTATGAATACCACCCATATCATACTTTAATGTGTATATATCATTAAAAGCTATTGTTCTCTTATCAAAAAGTACATACTGCATTATATTAGCTTCTTTTTGATTAAAATTATTAGTAATCTTATTATCAACAGTGGCTTCAACTGTTAAAATACCTTTTTGTCCTGCTTTTAATTCTGGTAAATCTATTTCATACTCTACAAAAGTATTTCCTTTATATTGATCTCTTACTGGACTAAAATCATACTCCCACCAACTAGAAACACCACACAATCCTCTAACACTTTTATAATCACTTGAATCATATTCTCTTGTTTTTCTAAATGTAAGGTCATTTCCATCTAATTTAACTTTTTGAACTGTACTCATAGAAGTTCCTAAAGTTATTTTTAATCTATCTTGGTTTGTAGATGTTTTATTTTCTATATCTATTTTTGTTTTAAAATTTTCTCCAATAGTTAGTATTTTGTCATTTTTACCTATTACTTTACCATCTACTTCTAACCCTTCATCTTCATGGAACTTTTCTTTAAAGTCTGCTACTATTGGCATTAAGAAATGATTTATTTTATATTCTTCTGTTTCTCCAGAGTATGCTCTTCCTGTTGGACTATTAACCTCCTCTGGAGTTAAAGCATATCTTATTCTTAAAACTCCTGTACCTGATGATACAAAACGTTCATACTTACCATTTGTTGTAATGTCTTCTTTAAGCCAATAATCTTTATTTGTTAAATCAAGAGTTATCTCATTTTCACCAGCCTGAACCTCTTGAGGTGGAATGAAAATAACATCTTTATTATTCCATTCTTTTGAAGATATACTCCAATCATGACTTATACTTTGACAACCACTTCTTCCTGCTTCTAAAGGCATTAACGCTACTGAAACATAACCTTTATGACTAGCATATACTTTTATTGTATTTTTTGATTTTTGGAAAAGAGTATATTCTCCAGTAGCAAAAGGATTAGAACCTACTGTTCCTTTTGGTGCTATTGCTGGTTCTAATTTTAAATATTTATCTTCTATTTTTCCATTTGCTTTTCTTAAATCACTATTTTCTAAGTTATAGTCATCTTTTGATGTTTCGTTTAAGTCTGTACTTGGTGAGTAATAACGTTTTGGTCTAATATATGAAAAATATTCTTTTGTTAGATCTGTATTTATTTTATTATTATTTAGAACCATCTCTAAAACAATCATATTATGTCTTGTTTTAGAATCTGGATTAGAATAACTAACTGATCCTAATATACTATCTTCATAATCTGTTTCCCCTATTTCTAATAGAGCAGAATCTTTTATTATACCTACAATAGAAAGTTCTTCTTTACCTTTTCTATAATGATGTGAAGTTGTATTATCTGAATTAGAATTTTCATATCTTTTTATAAGAGTATCTCTTATTTTCATCTTCATTCTTAATTCAATAGCTTCATTTCCTTCTAGTCTAGTTACATTTAAAGTATACTTATAATAATCTTTATAATCTGAATAATATGATTCAGAAATTCTTTCCTTTTTTATATTTACTTTATTATTATAAATTTTACTTTCAGGTATAAACTCATTTTTTGATCCTTCAACCATTTTTCCAGA
The DNA here is from genome assembly GCA_020024855.1 of Fusobacterium sp. Taxonomy (GTDB): domain Bacteria; phylum Fusobacteriota; class Fusobacteriia; order Fusobacteriales; family Fusobacteriaceae; genus Fusobacterium_B. The sequence continues at coordinate 6,140 of JAHHTB010000025.1, read as the reverse complement.
CCAAATTTCATATTCATTATTCCAGTCAGCCATTTCAGTTATAAATATTATCTCTTTATTTTCTAAAGGTTCAATGCTTGTATTTCTAATAATTATTTTATAACTTATATCTTCACCAAAATAATATTGTCCCTCTTTACCTTTATGAGTTTGAGTTCCATCTGGAGTATTATTAAAAGTTATTCCTAATTTTTCATGATCTTTTTTCCCATAATGATTAAAACTTGTTTCTAAAGCAGCTACTCCATAAACTGTATAGTCTTCTGTTTCTCCTGTTACTGCCCCTTCTCCATTTTTACTATCTGTTGCTTTTACTACATCTAATTTTCTTGGAGAATATCTTACTCTTATATAGGCATCTTTTCCAACTATTCCATTTATTTTTATTTGAACTTTTTGGTCTTTTCCACTTTTTACTTTTGCTACTTTCTCACCTGATTCTCCAACAGTAACATTTTCCCAATTTATATTATTTGGAGAATATATATGCTGATCCCCATTATAATATTTTGATACCCATACTGTTACATATCCATCATGTGAAACATTATTTAATTTTAATTCTGTTGTTGCATCTGAAACAACTATATTTTTTGTTGCTCCATTTACAACACCTTTATCAAAATAAACTCCATCACCTGATTTTAAAATAGGAATCCAATAATCACTATAATTTGATCTATAATGATATTCTGATATTTTATTATCAAAAGAACCAATAGAATTTCCTAACTTAGCATTACCTTTTCCATCTTGCATATCTAATTGATAATGTCTAGCTGCTTTTTTATAATTTTCCCATCTGTAACTTTCATAAATAGAATCTTTATAGTCAGGTACTGCTGTTCCATAATATCTATTTAATACAGTATTTTTCATATCTCTATTAATTCTTTCATCTTTATCTAGGATATTATAATAAACTACACCATCTTGTAATATTTGATCTCTATTTCTCCATTCACTAGGATTATTATTATAATCTTGATAAAAATCTTCTCTATTTTCTAACACTTCAAAACTATAAGTTAATGGTTCTGTATTAGATACTTCTATGTCTTTAGGAATATATATATTTATTCCATTATACTTTTGTTCTAATGACATTCCTCTTGTTACACTAGGTTGTTCATTTAAAACTTTTAAACTATTTTCAATGTAAGTTCCCATATTAGTTTCAAGTCTTACATCTTCTAATAGTACAGCTGAGTTAGATTTATTTTCTACTGTTATTGTATATCTTACTCTTTCATGATATTTTACTATTTTATCATTGGCTTCTTTTACATCATTTGTTGTTGTAAAATCTCCATCTAAATCTACTCCTAAATCCTCAACCTTTAAGTTAGTTACTTTTATTGGAGATACTAATTTAATATTTAGATAATCTTCTACTTCTCCTAAAGCTGAAACTTGGTCATAACTTTCAACATCTTCTTCTAAAGGAGAATATCTTACTCTTATATTTTGACTACTATTAACAGAATATTCATTAGTAGGTACTTGAACCCAAACTTGATTAGCTTCCCCTTTTTTTACAGGAACTGACTTTCCTTCACTTATTTTTCTTTTATTGTTTTCAATCCATACTGTTACATATCCATCATATGTAGGAGTTATTGTTAATGGAGTTTTTACATTATTTCCATTTTTATCTTTTCCCCAATATAAAACATCTTCTTCTTTTCCATTAGTTTCAAGTTGTTTTTTAGGGAATGCAACTCCATCATTTATTATTTTTTCATTTTCATAGAATATCTCTTTTCCTAATCTTACTGGGTCTTTTATTTCTTCTAAATTAGGATTTACTTCATAGTGGAATCCAGCACTCTCTAATCTTTTATATTCATAGTTATTATATTTACTAAGTGGATCTAATAAACCATAGTTTGATCTTAGATAATCTGGATTTTCAAACTTTTTATTTCTTTCAAATTTATCTTTAAAACTTTCAAAAACTTTTTTATTTCTCTCATCTTTAATAAGCTTAATTCTAAAAGTTACATCTTTTTCTTTAGTAGGCTCAACATTTCCAACTTTTAATTCATAATTTTTATTAGTTTCATTCCATACTATTGTTGCTTTTTTAGAAATTTCATTTTCTATTAAATTTGTTTCTGTTATAGAATCTTTTATATATTCACCTTTTGAACTTATATAAAATAAATCAGCTGGAGATGTTGGAGTTTGAGATCTATTTTTAAAAGTTACTTTATACTCCACTTCTTCTTTATGACTTAATTTATCATCATTAGCCCCAAAAGATATTTTTTCATTGATAGGAATTCCTAATCCTGTTTGACTAACCTTCCAAACAATAGGGTGACTTCCATATACTAAGTAGTCTTCTACTTCTCCCATTAAAGAATGACCATCTATTTTCTTTACTTCTTCTTTATCTAAAGAATATCTTACCCTAACTATATAAGGAACTCCATGTTTAATATCTTTTCCAGTAGTATCAACTAAAATTTCTCTTTTACCATCTTTTAAATTAAATTCACTTACACTTTTTGACTCTGCAAATAAATTTTTCCAAGTTAAATCTTTAGCATTTTTATTATTTATATTATTTCCTTCTGGTTTTAAAGATGTTGCATCTGCTATCCAAATATTAATATAACCTTTGTCATTATGAGAAAAACTTCCTTTTAAAATATTCTTAGCATCTAAGAATATTACATTCTTTTCTAAATTATCCTCATCTTTTGGAAATTCTATTCCATCTTCACTTTTTTGAACACTAGAAAAAGAATCAGGAGCATATTTTATATCTGTTCCTAATTTAACTACTTTTTTTCCAACTTCTAATTCATAATGTCTAGCATCATCAAGTAAAATATTTTTTGATAATTCTTGTGAACCATAATTTCTTTTTAATGTTTTATACTCTACTACTTTTATTTTCTTCTTTCCTTGAGAGTTCATAACATAAAATTCATCTATTGGTTTCCATCTATCTATTTCTTGTTCTGGTTTTAAACTTTCTCTATATTCTCTATCTATTTTTACATTAAATTTTATATTTAGATGATGTCCACCTTTTATATTTCCTATACTTATTCTGTAATCTCTATAGCCACTTGGGGTATCTTTATCACTATATGGTGTTATAGTTATATCATTATAAGGTTCTTTTTCTGATTGATTTTTATTTTTTACTTGCTCAGCTTCTATATTTCCCTTTTCTCTAGAAACTAATGTTCCCATTTTTGTTCTAAGTATTATACTTTTTGGCTCTGATTGGTGATTTGTTATATTTTCTATTTTTACTCTATACTCTAATTCACCACCAAAATTTACTTTTCTATATTCTGGTGCATTTTCTTCATCTACTTTTTCATTTGTTGCATTTTCATTTTTATCTTCATTTATTTTAGATAAATCTACACCTAAATAACTCATTGTAATTTCTGGAACAAAGGCTGGGAATACATAAACTTCATAGTCCTCTACTTCTCCCATACTAGCAGTAATTATAGGAGTTCTTGTTTCTTTTTCTTCTCCAGATATTCTTGCTCTAAATGTTCTTCTTACAACCTCATCTGTTTCTGGTCCTGTTACATCTATCCAGAATTTATCTTTTCCTTTTATTTTTCCTAGTATATCAGCTGGAATATCTTTATTTCCCCAACTTCCATTAGGTGTTGGATTTCTTTTTAAATCTACAGTATAAACTGAATCTGTTGTATCTTTATGCCAAACTTCTTTCATATTTATAAAAAAGCTTAGCCATGCTGTTGGTATTTCTCCACTATCCTCTTTACCAACATATACTTTATTTTTTTCTCCTGAGATAATTATATTTTTACCTTCATATTTTTGTAATGTCCCCTCATACTTAGGTAAAATTAGACCATCATTTGTTGCATCTGGATCTTTTTCTATTACATTACTAGCATTAAATTTTTCTCCTAAAAACATTAAACCTATTTTTGCATTATTTTTAGAATTTATATTTCCTAATTGATAATGTCTTACTTCATTGTGAATATTATATTTATTTTGTAAGTTATTTCCAAAATCTCTATTTCCTATATTTCCTTCAAAAGTGCTTCCTAGTTGAGTTGCTCCCTCAAAAAGTTCTGCTTTTAATTTCCAATCATTTCCATTATCTTCTTTAAATTCCTCTAAAAGAAGTAAACCATTAATTTTTACACTAATTTTTTTACCTTTTGGAAGACTTGCAACATATAATTCATAAGCACCTGATAACCCTGCTCTTGGACTTATTCTTGTCAAGTTATTATCAGTTTTTTGTCCATCTAACATTACTTCAAATTCTGTTGTCTTAAGCTCAATCATATTACTGATAAAAGTTATTTCCTTACCAATTATATCTGCATTCTGCTTATTTTCTAATTCTAACTCTACTATAACTTTTTCACTATATGAATAAAACTGATCATTTTCACCAAAAATAATATCTTTATTCTGATCATTTATTGCTAGTTTTACACCTTTATCTTCTATTTTAAGTATATTTCCTGAAAATATTTGTTTTGGTTTAATAACGTAGTTTTCTATCTCTCCACTATTACTATTAACATTAAATATTCCTGAGTCACTTTGTTTTAAAGAGTATTTTAAAATAAAACCTCTTATTGTATCTGCTCTATCAGGAATTTTAAATGATATTTTGTTTTCTCCACTTTTAACTTTTTCTATAAATACTCTTTCCCATTGATATTTTACATTATTTCCTGTTCCTACACCTAATTCAGCAAAACCACCAACATACCCTTCATGACTAGCTTGTATTATAATTTCATTAGAACCTAAAAATAATTCTCTCTCATTAGGATTTAATTGTTTTCCTATTTTTAATATTCTTCCAAAATATTTAGCAAAAAAACCTTCTTGGTTTTTTACTCCTTCATTTTTTACTGTCCAACCATTATCATTTTCTGTTCCGCTATTTTTATGTTTTTCTTCATTTGAAATTTCTGTTCCTAATTTTACTGGTACCTTTTGTATTTGACCATTATTCATAATATCAATTTCAATAATATTATGCTCACCAATTATTTCATTTTTTTGCATAGGGATATTATTTTCTGAATCTAATTCACTTAAATCTACTTCTTCTATAAAAGATTTCTCTAATATATTTTTTTCACTAAATTCACCATCAGTCCCAGCAACTCTACACATTCCGTTTATAACTGGATGATATTTTACTTTTGCTGTTCCATTATATTTTACATTAAAAGTAATTTCATAAATTTTTCCACTTTTTAATTCTCCTGTGGAAGTTATTACTGCCTTACCTTCTACTTCATTCATTTCTACATCTATTTTTTCTTTATCTACTAAAGGTCTTTTTTCATTTTCTGATCCTTCGTAGTACCACTCAACTCTTACTCCCTCTGGGGTTTTTACTCCATAATCTTTAAAGTTTACTGTTACTATCTCTTTACCTTTCCATATTCCATCAAATTTATTTCTTAATTTTACTTTTATTTTTGCAGTTTCATCTTTTACTACTTTCCCATCTGCCATTCCATATGTCTGTCTATAATTTGTTCCTGGGTATCTCATACCATTATCTATAACTTCAATCTCTTTTTCTATGACATTCATATGAGCTTGATCTATTGCAAAAATACTTTCTTCTCTTGATTCCGGAAGACCTTCTGGAAAATAAGGAACAAATAATATATACCCTCTTTCCAAATTATATTCTGAAATAAATTCTAAATTTAAAAATTTCCAATTTAATCCTGTATTTCCTTTTATTTCTCCTATTTCTTGAGAATTATTATAAAACTCATCAGTTATTTTTCTTCCTTCAGGAAGTGATTTTGTTAAATAAATTCTAACATTAACATTTCCTGAATTTGCATACCACATTTTTATATTGTATTTTTTATCTTTTTCTAATCTCCCACTTAATTGAGATAAAATTTTTCCTTTTTTATCTTTTCCAGTTTCAAGATAATAATAATTATTTTCATCTTTGGGTTTTAATGATAAATTTTTATTTCCTTGATAAACCTTATCATCAAAAGCATACCATTCTTTTTTATCATCTCCACCAGGTACTATGGCCACACCTTTATCCCCTATACTACTCCCAGGATAATTCAAAAACCAAATACTCTTAGCTTGAGTATCTGTGTTTTTATTTGTTTTAGCAT
>JAHHTB010000247.1 GCA_020024855.1 Fusobacterium sp. | reverse complement strand
AATTATTACTATTAGAAATGATAGATTTGTTATTCCTGTTAAAGAAGAATATAAAAGCTTTATTAGTGGAGCTATTTTAGATATTTCTGCTAGTGGCTCTACTTTATATGTAGAACCTTCTTCTATTTTTGAATTAAATAATAAAATAAATAGTATTAAAGCAGAAGAAGCCTTAGAAATAGAAAAAATTTTAAAAAACTTATCTTTAAGTTTATTTCCAATTGTTGATAATATTGAAACATCTTTAATTACTATTGGAAATCTCGACTATATTTTTGCTAAAGCTAAATATAGTAAAAAAATAAATGGAACTATACCTATTTTAAATGATAAGAAAGAAATTCATTTGTATGGGGCAAGACATCCTCTCATTAATAAAGATGTAGTAGTCCCAATTGATATTTCTATTGGTGATAATTATACTTCTTTATTAATAACAGGACCTAATACTGGTGGAAAGACAGTAACATTAAAAACTGTTGGAATTTTATCACTTATGGCTTGTAGTGGCATTTTAATTCCAGCTAAAGAAAATAGCAGTATTTATGTCTTTGATAATATATTTGCAGATATAGGGGACGAACAAAGTATTCAAGAATCTTTAAGCACATTTTCTTCTCATATGACAAATATTATAGATATTTTAAAATCTGCTACTGGAAACAGTCTTATTTTGCTAGATGAATTAGGTTCAGGAACTGACCCAGTAGAAGGAGCAAGTCTTGCTATTAGTATATTAGAGCATTTTTATAATATAGGTAGTTTAACTATTTGTACTACTCACTATCCCGAACTAAAAAAATATGCTTTAACTCAAGAAGGCTTTGAAAATGCTAGTTCTGATTTTGATGTAGAAAATTTACGCCCTACTTATAAACTATTAATTGGAATTCCTGGTAAAAGTAACGCTTTTGCTATTAGCAAAAAATTAGGACTTTCAGAAAAAATACTTAATAGAGCAAAATCTTTCTTAAAAGAAGATGATATAAATATTGAAAATTTATTAAAGGGAATTTATGACGATAAATTACAATTAGAAAAAGAAAAAGAAATAATTGAAAAAAATTCTAATCAAATTAAACTTCTTAGAAAATCTTTAGAAAGAGATAATTCTAAATTAAACGAAGAAGCAAAAAATATTATTTTAAATGCAAAACAAAAAGCTCAAAATATATTATTAGATGCTAAAGAAGAAGCAAATTATATTATTAGAGAATTAAATAAAGAATCTGCTAATACTAAATCAGCAAATATAATGAGAAATAAATTGAATGATTCTATTAATTCTTTAGCAAAAGAAACAATTTCAAAAGATAATAATATTAAAAATAATAAATTAAAAGAAGACGATATTTTTATTGGAAAAGAAGTAATTGTAAAAACATTTAATTCAAAGGGAACGATACTTTCTCTTTCTAATAAATCTAATGAAGTAAAAGTTCAAATCGGAAGTTTATCTATGAATGTAAAATTAGATGACTTGTTAGACATTCCAAATTGTGATAAAGCAAAAAACAAAACAAGTACTTCTAATAATATTACTTTTTCCAATAATTTAAAGTCTCAAAATGTCGCTTCTGAAATTAATATTATTGGTCTTAATGTAGATGAAGCTCTTCCTATCGTTGATAAATATTTAGACGATTGTTATTTATCAAATTTAGAATTTGCTAGAATAGTTCACGGAAAAGGAACAGGTAAGCTACGTGAAGGTGTTCATAAATTTTTAAAGAGAGATACTCGTGTAAAATCATTTAGAGTTGGAACTTATGGTGAAGGAGAAATGGGAGTTACTATTGTATCTTTAAAAAAATAAAATATATAATAAAAAAAGTACCTAAGAATACTATTCTAAGGTACTTTTATTTGCTATGGTTAATTTTTTACTTTTTGTCATTTTTCTTTAATTAGTATAAAATTTTCTTGTACCATCTTGGATATCGTTTTTTGTTTCATTTTCAAATTTTTTCCAAGAATAAAATTTGCAATATTTCTCTATTTGTTTACTTTTATATTCTTGTTTCAACCGCAAGTGAATACTTTTTTAACTTGTGATATTTATTATAATAAGAGAATTAATTAATTTGCTTTATTCATAACACTATTTTTTCTTGTAAGAGTCAAGTTATATAAAAAAATATACTTAGTTTACATCTACCAAGCATATTTGTATTGTTTATTCAAATATTTCTCCAACACCTATATTGTTTCCTCTTAAAAAGTCATTAATTGGCATTCTCTTTGAATTTTCTCCTTGTATTTCTAGTACTTCTATTGCCCCTTCATTTGCCTTAATAAATAATCCTTTTTTACTATCTGAAATTAAAACTGTTCCTGATTCAATTTTTCTTATTTTTTCTTTATATTCTTTTAAATCAGTAAATTTTTCTA
>JAHHTB010000246.1 GCA_020024855.1 Fusobacterium sp. | reverse complement strand
TTGTACAGTTCAATACTCCTATATTTAATGCTTTACCTAAACCAGAATTTTTTTCTAATTTAATTATCTTTAAAACACCTTTTAACTTACTTTTTTGTCTAGCTACTTCTTGATACAATTCTTCTGTAAGTTGACCGTCTTCTACTAATACTATTTCTGAGGGTCTTAATATTTGATTATCGTATATACTTTCCATTGCTTTTCTCAAATATATAGGATTTTCTTTATAGTAAACTGACATTAAAACTGAAAACTTTTTATCCATTAGTTTAACCTTTCTTTATAATTTCTATCACTTCTTTTTGTTTTGAATCATAATATTCTTTTGATATTTTATTTGTATGTAATAAATAATCTCCAAAATCTTCTGCTGTTGCCATTCCTTCCTCTGTTATACCTACTTGTTTTATAAATGCTTTCTTTATAGTCTCTATTGCTATTTTTATATCATTTAAAAAAGTAATATTTTGTATATAAACTAAATCATAATTTAATTTATCTTCCCAAGAAATAGCATTTCTTCCACTTACTTGAGCAAGACCTGTTATTCCAGGTCTAACATTATGTCTTTTTAACTGTTCTTCATCCATAAAAACCATATCTCTTACAAGTTGTGGTCTAGGACCTATAAGACTCATATCTCCTTTTAATACATTTACAAATTCTGGTATTTCATCAAGGCTTGTAGCTCTTAGAAGTTGTCCAAATCTTGGAAGTCTTTCTGCATCAGAAAGCAATTTTCCATCTTTATCTTTTGCATCTGTCATACTTCTAAATTTATACATTGTAAATATTTTTCCATTTAGTCCTGGTCTTTGTTGTTTAAATATTACTGGAGAACCTAATTTTCTTTTTACAAGTATTGCTACTACTATATAAAGCCACCAAAAACATAAAATAAATCCTAAAGAACAAATAATATCTAATAATCTTTTAAAGTATTCTTCATATAATCCTTTTTTATGCATTTTTATTCCTCAAAACACTTTCTTATTATTTCTATCACTATATCTTGTTCTTCTTTTGTCATTTTGTTATCGCTTGGTAAACATAAACCTCTTTTAAATATATTCATTCCAATATCAAGTGGTTTTCCATCTTTTCCTAATATTCCACCAGAGATATAAGCATTAGTTTTAGCTCTTCCATTTCCTTCTCTTGTTACAAATCCATTCATTCTATAAATTGGTTGCATATGCATCGGTTTCCATATTGGTCTTCCTTCTGCATTATATTTAGCTAAAGTTTCAAGTATTTCTGTAGGACATGATTTTCCTTTTTCTGATATATAAATAGCCTCATCTTCTCCACGAACTTGTTTACACATTGCATCTTCATCTATAATTGCACAACTAAGCCAAAAATTAGGTACTGAATTTACTTCATCAAAAGGATTCATTTTTATTGGAAGTCCTTTAAATCCTTCTTTATATCTTTCATAAATAGCTTTTTTTTGTGCGATATGTTCTTCAAGATATGGAAATTGTCCTCTTATAACTCCAGCGATTACATTACTCATTCTATAGTTATACCCTGTTTCTTCATGTTGATACCAAGGAGCATTTTCTCTTGCTTGAGTTGACCATTTTCTTACTTTTTCTGCATCTTCTTTACTATTAGTAAGTAGCATTCCACCAGAAGAACCTGTTATAATCTTATTTCCATTAAAAGAAATAGCATTAAAATCACCAAAATCTCCTGTCTGTTTTCCTTTATATGTTGCTCCTAGTGATTCTGCTGCATCTTCAATTATTACAGCTCCATATTTTTTACAAACTTCTCTTATTTCATCTATTTTTCCAGGTGTTCCATATAAATGTGCTGTTACAACTACTTTTACATCTGGATATAATTCAAATGCTTTTTCAAGAGCAACAGGATCCATATTCCAAGTATCATATTCTGTATCAATAAATACTGGAATTCCACCTTCATATGTAACAGGATTTACTGTTGCGCAGAATGTCATATCAGAACAAAATACTTTATCTCCTTGCTTTACTCCTGCAAGTTTTACTGCTAAATGTAATGCTGCTGTTCCTGCTGATAAAGCTACTGCATATTTACATCCTATTTTTTCACAAGCTAATCTTTCTACTTCATCAATATTTTTTCCTACTGTTGACATCCAGTTAGTTTCATAAGCTTCTTTCATGTACTTGATTTCTTCTCCATGCATAGTAGGAGTACTAAGCCACACTTTTTTTTCAAAAGGTTTAATCATTTCCATCCCCTCTTTAATATATTAATTAATATTTCACTTCCTTATACGACACAACTAATTCTTTCATAACTTTCTTTATTTCATCAATATTTGGGTTATGAGTACATTCTTCCAATTTATCAAAATGTTTAGTTATATCCACTTCTCCATCTTCTATCTTTGTAATAA
>JAHHTB010000245.1 GCA_020024855.1 Fusobacterium sp. | reverse complement strand
TTTACTAAATTAGTAAATTCATCTTTTGATATATTTATATTAAATGAATCTTTTGCTTTTAATTCTAATTTATATAAATCCATATTTATTAATCCTTCTTGAGCTATATCCATTCCTAGCGGTAATGTTTGATTATTGTTCTCGAAGAATGTTATATTTGAATAAAACACTAATTTGGTATTTTCCGGCACATTTATTTTATATAAATACGTTTCTTTTGATGTTGATATTTTTTCTAAATTATCCAATGTTTCAATAGGATTTATACTGAATTTATCAAATCCTTCTGGATTTATTTTTTCATTGCTTGCTTTGTATAAAGAAATATCATATGGAACTTCTATTTTTTCTGATTCACTTATTAGTATCTTTCTTAATTCTTTTAATTTTTCAATAAAAGTATTCATTTCTGTATTTAAATTAACATTTAAAACTTTATATTTATCTTTTTCTGACTCTCTATGTTTATTATTTTTTAATGTTCTTATTTTGGTTTTATCTTGGCTTACATTTCCAAATATATCAAAATCCTTCTCTTCTATTTTTTCTATATCTTTTTTATAATCGTTTTTTAATTCTTGTAATAAACTAGATAATTTTAATTCATCTTCTTCTAATAATTTTTCTTTTGATACAATATTTATTCCATCTAATACAAAATTTGAAGCAAATAAAGCATCTTGTTCTTGATGTGTTAGTTTTTCTCTTTGCTCATTATCTATTTTAGAAGCTAAATTTTCAATATCTTCTTCATAATCGAAAGTTTTTTTCAATATTTTTCTATCAGTAACTTCTCGTACTTCTTCGCCTTTTGCAAGCATTTTTGATTCATCTTTATTAGCATATTTCCAAAAGTCAAATATACTTTTTTTATGTTTATCTATTTCTTCTAAATATTCATTTGCATTTTTTATTTTCTTCTCAATATTTTCGACTTTGTTTTCTAGTGCTTTTAAATCTAATTTTGAATTTTTATTTTCCTTTAAATTATCTTCTAACTCTTGTCCTATTTGTATTATATCTGCTACTGTATAACTTCTATGTCCTATATCTGCTTCTTTATAATGATTTATTATTTCTTTATCACTATTTAAAATGTCTTTTATTCTATCTTTATTTACTAATGAATTTATATTTTCCTCGTTTTGTTTCTTTTTATTTCCTTTAAAGAAATATTTGATTCTTCCTACAAAAGTTTTTTTACATTCTAAAAATGTTACTATTTCTTTTTCTTTGCGAAGATATTCTTGATTTTTTTCATCTTCTTTTCTTTCTAAATCTTTTATATCTGCTTTTACTTCTTTAGTACTATTTTTTATTTTTTCATTTTGTTTTATTTTTTCTATTGCTTCATATTTAAGAAAATCTGTTAAATCATCATACTCTATTTTTCTATCTTTAAAATAAAAATCTAGTCCTCCATCTTGACTAATCTTTACATCAAATTTATATTCATTTGGCAAATCATATGATAATATAAATAAAGCTTTTATTAATTTATACTTTTTAGAAGCTTCTTTTTTATCTTTAAATACTAATCTATATTTACTTGTCATTTTATCATATATTATTGTATCTCCTACTACTTGTAGAACTAGATTTCCATCTGCATCCTCTATTTCATAAATAGACGCCCAATTTTTTGTAAAATACCATAAATAATTCTCTAAATCTTCTATTTCTGATTTTTTTAATATTTTCTCCTCGTATTCTTCATTACTAATTGGTATAAATATTTTTTCTTCTTTTTTTGTTTTATTTTGTTCTATTTTTTTCTTTAACAAATAAAACATTGGAGAATTATCCATTTCGTTTATTGATGCAAGCATAAAGTATTTATTAGCATAATCTGAATAATATATTTGCCATTTAAAATTATTTGGAAACTTTACTTCAAAAGGAATTTCTTTTTTAAATTCTTCTTGTTCTTTTTCTATATTTTGAATATCTGATACTTTGGTTTGGTTTATCATCTTTAAAAAGTATGCATATTTTTCTAATCCTTCTGTTGAATCCGGTTTCATATATGTAAATAATGGACTTGCCAATTTATACCTTTCTGATAATTCATCCAATCGGTCTTTTGGCGTAATTAATATTTCTATATCTTTTATATTTACATATTTATATACTTTATATGTTGTTTCATCATATACTTTTGGAACCCTATAATTAAGAGGTTCAAATTCTTCTAAAAAATCTGGCACTTCTTCTAATTCAAATCCTATATAATTTACTTTGTCTCTTAACATATTTAAATTTTCTGTTGTTCCTTTTACTTTCTTTGGCATGTTTTTGCTCCTTTATTTTTTCCCTGTCTTTATTAAAATTTTCTTTTATTAGTATAGCACAACATTTTTTATATTGCTACAATTATATAAAAGATTTTACTATTATGTTCTT
>JAHHTB010000244.1 GCA_020024855.1 Fusobacterium sp. | reverse complement strand
GAATTATATAATAAATTTTTAAATAAAAGTGATTTGGAAAAAAAATTAGATATATTACATGAAGAAAATAAAAATAAAGAAATTATAGATATAATAAATTCTCTTCCAAAAGAAGAACTAACTTATGATATTATTGGAAAACTTGCAAGAGCATATAATAATAATGATGAATGTGAAAAAGGAATGGAAACTTTACTTTCAATAAAAGATGAGGGAGAAAATACTTCTCTTTGGAATTTCCGTATAGGATATTCTTGCTATTATTCTGGAAAACTTCAAGAAGCTCAAAAATATTTTGAAAGATGTTTAGAGATAAATCCTGATGAACCTGATGCAGATGTTCTTTTAGGATATACTTATTATGATTTGGGAGTTAAAAAATTTGAAGAAAGTAAGAATGAAGAAGGAATTGAATATTTTAAAAAAATATTAGATATTGCAAAAAATAATAATGATTTTATTAATGCTGAATCTGATTTGGGTTGGGCTTATGCTCAAATAGGAGAATATGAAGAATCAATTAAACATTTAGATAAGGCTACTGAACTTGGTAGAGATGATATTTGGTTACACTCTGAATATGGTTTCTGTCTAGGTGGATTGAAAAAATATGACGAAGCTCTTGAAAGATTTAATAAGGCTATTGAGCTTGGTAGAGATGATGAATGGGTATTTGAGAGAGTAGGAGTTATTTATAGAGAACTTGAAAAATATGATGAGGCTCTTGAATTTTACTTTAAAGGTTTAAATGCAGAGCCTGAAAATATTTTTCTCCTTTCAGAAATAGCTTGGATATATGATAATATTAAAAGAGATGTTCCAAAAGGATTAGAATATTTAGAAAAAGCTAAAAGTTTAGGTAGAGATGATATTTGGATAAATTCTGAATTTGGTTGGGCATATGATGCAATTAAAGAATATGAAAAAGCACTTCCTTATTTAGAAAAAGCCATTGAACTTGGTAGAGATGACAACTGGATTTACTTTGAAAAAGGATTTTCTCTTTCTAGACAAAATAAAGTTGAAGAGGGAATAGAATGCTATAAAAAAGCTCACGAACTTGGTAAAGATGATGCTTTCTTCTACACTGAAATGGGATATTGGCTAAATATTTTAGGAAAATATGAAGAAGCTCTGCCTTATTTAGAAAAAGCAAAAGAGATAGTTGGTAAAGATGATATTTGGATTTATTCTGAAATTGGTTTCTGTTTGGAAAAATTAGGAAGATTTGAGGATAGTTCTGTTTATTTAGAAAAAGCTATTGAACTTGGTAGAAATGATGAGTGGGTATTCTCTGAATTTGGATATTGTTTGAAAAAATTAAATAAATATGATGAGGCTCTTAAATATTATGAAAAATGTGAGGCTCTTGGAAAAGATGACGAGTGGCTAAATGTTGAAATGGCTGAATGCTTAAAAAAACTTGATAGACCAGAAGAAACTATAATAAGACTTAAAAAAGCACTTAATTTTAAAGATTGTGATGAGCTTTATATAAAATGTGAAATAGGAAGATTATATGGTGGAATGGGTAATTTTAAAGAGGCTCTTAAATATTTATATGAAGCTGAAAAAATAAAAAATGATGATGTTTGGGTTTGTTCTGAAATAGCTTGGAACTTATTAAATATGAGTGAAGATATGGAAAATAATGAAGAAAAATTAAATACTTCTGAAAAAGGATTAGAATATTTAAATAAAGCTAAAGAACTTGGTAGAGATGATGAGTGGATTAATGGACAACTTGGTTTTGCTTTATTAAAAATTGGAAATACAAAAGAGGCTGTCCCATATTTTGAAAAAGCTAGATTTATAAGTCCTGATGATAAATGGCTAACTTATAATTTAGGAGTTGCTTATAGAAAAGATGGAGAGATAACAAAAGCCATAGATACATTAAATATTTCCTTAGAAAGAGGAGATTATAGAGGGTGGGTTGAATTAGAACTTGCTTGGTGTTATGCTCTTATTGATGAAAAAGAAAGAGCACAAAACTTTTTAGATATTGCAAATTCATTTATAGGAGCAGAAAAAGAAAAAGCTCCAGATGTGAAAAAAGATTTTGAAATTATAAATCAACTTATTCAATCAATGAAATATCTAGCATAAAAATAAATCATTATAGAATTTTATAACAAAATAACCTTAATGTTGATTTTTAACATTAAGGTTATTTTAAAAATTTATTTTATTTTTTCAAATATTATTGAAAAAGAGTAAATTATTTTATTTCTAATTCATTTTTAAGATAATTTATTAAATCTTCTCTTGTTTCTTCATTTCTAAGTCCAAATTCAATATTTGCCTTAAGAAGTCCTATTTTATTACCTATATCATATCTTTTTCCAATAAAATTATGAGCAACAACTTTTTCTCCATCTCTCATCATTTTTAAAATTCCATCTGTAA
>JAHHTB010000243.1 GCA_020024855.1 Fusobacterium sp. | reverse complement strand
TTATTTAATTATCTAATTTATTATAATCTATAAAAAATTTTTTTATAATTACTAAGTACTTTGATTTACAAAGATCAAGGTACTTTTATTTAGGAGTGGAATATATGAAAATTAATAGTATTGTCAATGTATCATTTTTTAAGTTTATTAGTAGTAATTATTTATTTAGTTTGAAAGAACTCAAAAAATAAATAATTTAATAAACTTCTAAATATGAAAAAATAGGTGTTCTAGCACCTATTTTTACATCACTAATATTTATAGTAAATATATAAAATTAATGTTATCAATGTATATTTTTATTATAGCATTAGAAACATTATATTAAGTAATTTATAAAGTGTTTTTTTATGTAAAATCATTTACTAGCTATTAATTTTCAAATATACAAAATTGGAATTTCAAATATACCATTTTAATAAATGTATACCAAATTAAAAAAGGTTCCTAAAACTCCAAAAAGGTAGACGTATTATAAAAAATTGATTAATTTTTGTTCCTTGTTTTGGTTATCCAAAATTGAAGTATTTTTCATTGGTATTTTATATATATAAAATACAATATAGAAAAATACCAAGCAGGATAAAGCGGTACCATTTTAAACTATTATATAGTTTATTAATGAGTTGTACCGCGTCTTATCCTGCGTCCGCGTATCTATGCGCACGTTGAGATTTAAAAAAACGTTTTTAGTTACTAAAAAGCGTAAATTGTTAAAGTTAACAATATATATAAATATATATTGTTATTAAAATTTTAACAATTAGAAAATGGAGAACCCAATAAGCAATACTATATATAAATATATAGTATTGTAATTATTGTTGGTTGCTCCCTTAACCTGTTCCATTTTTTCCGCTTTTCCTTTTGTTTAAAATAAGATATTTTTATATTCAAATTACTATTATTTACTTATTACTATGTAATAAAGTTTTTTTTATAATTTGGTTATAATTGTTTAATTAATAAATTAATTAATGGTTTTTTAATTACCATTTGAAAATTATTTCTTTAATTGACTTACCTTTATACTTTTCTTTTATTATTTCAAAATTTGGAAAAATCTCTTTAATCTCTTTTAATATCAATGGTTTCATTTTCATATCAAAAAACTTAATTGGTGTTTTGCTTTTAATATCAAAATATTTTATAAATTCGTCTATGCTAAAAATATATGTTTTTTGTCCGTTGTATTCTTTAATTTTTTTATACGTTAAAATTGAGTATTTACTTTTGAAATTTAAAATATCACTTAAATTAAAAATAGTAAATTGCTTAATTAAATTATTAATAAAATACAAAAACATTTGATTAACTTGAGCATTAATATATTTTTCTTTTCAATATATTTCAAAAGTTGTAAAAAAAGTAAAAAGTGTTGTTTTGTTTATTGTTCTTATTGTTATATAACTTGCAAAAATTTTTCTCGCAGTTTCATTAATCAATTTACCAATTTCTTTCTCGGTATAATTGCCTTCTATTGTGTCTCTAAACTCATTAAATGATATACGCAATGTTTGATCCATTTTATTCGCTACTATTTGCAACAACTTAATAAATACCTTCATTTCGTTTTTATTAAGTTTTGACATATCTAATGTTTGTATATCATTATCAACTTTAATTAAATCGTATCTACTCATAATTATCTCCAAGAATAAAATAATTATTTATATTATATCTACCTTTTTAAAAAAAGAACCCGAAACTCCAAAAAGGTAGACGTATTCTTCCAAAAAAGTAGACGTATTATTAATTTTTCTATCCTTATATATAAAAAAAAAAAAACAAAACAAAGTCTTAATTATCTTTTAAGCTACATAACAACTAATAAATTATTTGTTAGTAGTTAAAATCTAATTAAGATTAATTTAAGTTAGTTAATTATGAATTATTAGCTTATTTACAAATGAATTTAGTAATTATGAATTTTAATGAATAATTATTAAATTCTATATATTACACTTTTTCTATTAAGTCAATTTATATTTTTTCATTGTTTAAACATAGTTTTAAGACGAGTTTTTAATGTTTGAGTGTAATTGTATATAGTGCTCTCTTTTCGTGTCTTAAAACGCTTGTTTTGAGGTTTTAGGTGTGTATCAAATCAATAAATACCAAATAGTAAAAAAATAAATACACTAAGTGTATTTAAATTTTATTTATAATTTTCTTTTAGTTCATTTAATATGGTTCTTATAGTTTCACTCCTGTTTGTTTTATATTTTTTTGCTAATGTGTCCAAAAAATTTAATAATGATTTATTCAAATAAATTTGTAGCAATACATTATTTTTTAAATTTCTTTTTTTGCTTTTTACTAATGCTTTTTTTACTTTAATTTTTAAATTGTTTTTTATCATTTTCCAAATTAATTTTAATACACTTTTTTAATAAAATCATTGTAGTTTTTTAATATTACTATGT
>JAHHTB010000242.1 GCA_020024855.1 Fusobacterium sp. | reverse complement strand
TTTTAGTAAAGGTATTTTGGTGTCTAAAAAAAAGAATTATAAAAGTAAAATGGGAGGAGTATGAAATGTTTAATATAAGATATAAGTCACATCATGATGTTAAAAATATCATTGATAAAAAAATGGGAAGAAAAATTGTAACACCTTTTACATTCAATAAAGTTTTAAAAGATAGTCCAAAATCACAAGAGGGTGGAATATATGTGCACACTCCATATTGTGATAAAATTTGTTCTTTTTGTAATATGAATAGAAAACAGATAGATAATGATTTAAATGACTATACAGAATATTTATGTAAAGAATTTAAAAAGTATGGAGAAAAGAAATATATAAAAGAAAAAAAGATTACAGCTATATTCTTTGGTGGAGGAACACCTACAATATATAAAGCACACCAACTTGAAAAAATCCTTTCAGCTTTAAGAGAAAATTTTAATATTTCAGATGATTGTGAATTTACTTTTGAAACAACTCTTCATAATCTTACTTGGGAAAAATTAGAGATAATGGAGAAATATGGTGTTAATAGAATAAGTATAGGGATACAAACATTCTCTAATAGAGGAAGAAAACTTTTAAATAGAACTTATGAAAAAGATTATATCACTTCTAGAATTAAAGAAATTAGAGAAAGATTTAAAGGTTTAATTTGTATAGATATCATTTATAACTATCCAGATCAAACTGATGAAGAGATAGAAGATGATGCGAAAACTGCTTGTGAATTAGGAGTAGATAGTATAAGTTTTTATTCTTTAATGATACAAGAAGGTTCACAGATTTCAAAAGACAGATCTGAAAATAAAGTAATATTTAAATATAATCTTGCAAGAGATAAAGAATTACATGATAAATTTTTAAATATAACACTTTCAAATGGATACTCTATCTTGGAACATACAAAAATTACAAATGGAAAAGACGAGTATAGATATATTAGAAATGTAAACTCTTTTTCAGATTTAATTGCTATGGGTATAGGAGCAGGTGGAAGAGTATCTGATTATGAATTTTTCCATTTAAATAAATTAATATCTTTCTATGCTTATGATAATGAAGTAAAATTCAGGGTAAAAAAACTTTCAGGTATTTTACAGTATAAGACAGTAAAACTTGATGATATAAAAGATTTTACAAAAGATGCTTATGAAAATATTTATAAATTATTAGAAGATTATGAAAGAAAAGGATTAATAAAACTTACAGATAAAACAATGGAATATACTTTAGATGGTGTATTCTGGGGAAATAGTATAACAGCATCTTTAGTTGAAGAGATGATAAATTATAATAGATAATTTTATAGGAGGTAAAAATGGCAAATAATACTTTAGTTGTTTACTCTTCATTGACAGGTAACACAAAAATGGTAGCAGGAAGAATATATGAAGTTATAGAAGGTGAAAAAAGAATAATATCTCTTAATGATATAAAAGAAATTAATGTTGATGACTTTGATAGATTTATAATAGGATTTTGGGTTGATAAAGGTACTGCAGATAAGAGAACAAGAGAGTTTATAAAAAAACTTTCTCAAAAAGAGATTGCATTTTTTGGTACTTTAGGAGCAGATCCAGAGTCAGAGCACGGGGGAAAGGTAATAGATAGAGTTTCTGAACTATGCAGTAAAAATAATACTCTTATTGGAAAATTTTTATGCAGAGGAAAAATAGATCCAAAACTTGTTGAAAGAATGGGAAAATTTCCTTTGAAATTAGTTCATCCTTTAACTCCTGAAAGACTTCAAAGAATAGAAGGAGCTAAATCTCATCCAAATGAAGAAGATTTTAAAAATGCAGAAAACTATTTTAAAAATATTCTAAATAAATAAAATGATATAAAATTATAATTAAAAAATAACCTTCAAGAGTTAGAGGACTAACAATTGAAGGTTATTTTATTATTTAAATAAAAAAATCCGATAAAATAATCATATATTATTTTTAAATTTAAATTAACTTTCCCAAGTTATATCTACTATTTTTCCATTTTTATCTGTAACTATAACTAAAATTTCATCACTTATCTCATCATCAAGAATATAATCCCAAATAGCATAATCTTCATATTCAGGATAAATTCCTATTCTATTAAGTTTTATTATTGAAAGAACTTGCCTATCCAAAGATAATTTTTTATCACACTCTTTAAGTAATCCTTCTTCTTCAATAGCTTCTCCTAATTCTTCCAAATGAAAATCAACCCATTCTTTTGTTATTCCATTATTTTCAAAATCTTCTATAATCTTTTTATCAATTTTTTCTTTAAAAATTTCCAATTTAGAAATATATTCTTCATATTCTTTTACCCAATTATTTTCTCCAAGAACTGCATCAGTATTTATATCAAGTTGTATTTCTCTATTCTGAAATTCTATTGCAGTTTCAAGGTAATCAGTATTGAAATCTACATTTTTAAAATATTTTATATCCATAGT
>JAHHTB010000241.1 GCA_020024855.1 Fusobacterium sp. | reverse complement strand
CCTTCTTTCCTATAATTCTCCCTTCTTCATTTTTTATATCAACAACTTTATTTTCTTCTTTTGATTTTTCTTTTTCATTTGCTCCCATTAACTTTTTAACTTTTGATAAATCTAATGGACTGTATTCTTTTGCTATCTTTCTTTCTGAAACATCTAGGCTATATTCACTAGTCACAGTTGTACCTAATATACTATTCATTTTTTTAGATTTTTTACCTGAATAACTAAGAGATATAATCCACGATAACAATAAAGCTGTTATAAATGCTATCCCTATTCCTACAAGTAATTTCTTTTTTTCATTCATAAAAACATCTCCTTTTTAAGTTTTATTGTACTTTATGAATTAAACATAAAATATTCTTTTTCTTATGAATGAATTATAGCATTCAAAATTAGGTTCTTCAAGATATTTTTTAAAATTATTCTAGCTTTTTTACTAGCTTTAAAGCAAAAAAATATTTTTTATTTTTCTAAATTTTTTTAGCTTATCAAATATTTATATTTTGAAAAATAATTAAAAATAAGTTATAATTTTAAAGACAATTCACATATGACTTTATTAAATAAAATATGTGATTTTTAAGGAGGAAATATGGATAATAATAGTTTAAAAAAATATGCAGATCTTGCACTTAAAATTGGAATAAATCTTCAGGAAAAACAAACTCTTGTTATAATGTCACCTGTTGAAACTGCTCCTTTCACAAGAATGCTTGTTGAAGAAGCATATAATCTAGGAGCTAAAGAGGTTATCGTTCATTGGAATGATGATTTTTGTAAAAAAATGAAATTCTTACATGGAGATATAGAAATTTTTGAAACTATGCCTCAATGGGAAATAGATTCTCTTATGTTTTATGCTGAAAAAGGAGCTGGCTTCTTAAGTATCTCTGCAAATGATCCTGAGCTTTTAAAAGGAATAGATAGTAATAAAATTGCTAAAGCACAAATATCTAGAAATGTTGGACTAAAAGCGTACTATGAAAAAGTTATGACAAATGCAATTCAATGGAATATTATTTCTGTTCCTACTCTTGCATGGGCTAAAAAAGTTTTTCCAAATGTTTCTGATAATGAAGCTATAGAAAATCTTTGGAAAGCAATTATTTATTCTGTAAAAGCTGATACAGAAAATCCTGTTGAAACTTGGAAAAAACATTTAGAAAATTTAAAAGAAAAAATGGATTATTTAAATAAAAAACAATTTAAAAAATTTATTATAAAAAATTCACTAGGAACAGATCTTTCAGTTGAACTTCCTAACAAACATCTTTGGGCATCAGGAAAGGATACTACTAAATATGGAGTTGATTTTGTTGCAAATATTCCTACTGAAGAAGTTTTTTCAATGCCACACAAATATGGAGTAAATGGAATAGTTAAAGCATCAAAACCATTAAACTATGGTGGTACTCTTATTGAAGATTTCTCTCTTACTTTTAAAAATGGAGAAATTATAGAATTTTCTGCAAGATCAGGAGAAGAAGCTTTAAGAAATCTAATTAATACTGATGAAGGATCTAAATATCTTGGAGAGATAGCTCTTGTTCCTTATGACTCACCTATATCAAATACAAATATTTTATTCTACAATACTTTATTTGATGAAAATGCTTCATGTCACCTTGCTATTGGACAAGCATATCCAAGTTGTATTGAAAACGGAGATACTTTTACAAAAGAGGAAATGGAAAAAGCCGGAGTAAATGATTCTCTTACTCATGTGGATTTTATGTTTGGAACAAAAGATTTAAACATTATTGGAATTGACTCTCTTGGAAATGAAGAAAATATTTTTGTAAATGGGAATTGGGCATTCTAAAAAAGAAAAACGGCACTCTTGTTTTACAAGGTTGCCGTTTTATTTTATTTATTTCTTAATTTACCTTCATATTTTTTTAATTCAACTAATGCATCTTTTGAAATTATTAAAATACAGATTATATTTATAACTGTCATTATACCAAGTCCAAAATCTGCAAGAGACCATACAAAAAAGTTTTGTTGAATTCCACCTACATATACCATTATTACAATAATAACTTGATATACAAAATTTAAATTTATTTTTTCATTTATAAAGCTCACTGCACTCTTTCCATAAAAAGCAACTGCAAGAATTGTACTAAGAGAAAAGAAAAATATAATAACTACTGTAAAAGGAATTCCTATCCAACCTATATGATTTTTTAAAGCTTCTTGGAATAATGTCATTCCACTTAAAATTTTTCCATTCAAAATCATTCCTTCTCCATTAGCCACTTTTTCGACTCCTGCAAGTAGAATAACAAAAGCTGTTGCACTACATATTATAAGAGTATCAACAAAAACTCCTAGAGCCTGAACAAGTCCTTGCTTTGCAGGTTCATCTATATCAACTACTGCTGCTGCATAGTTAGAATTTCCACTTCCTGCCTCATTTGAGAAAAGTCCTCTTCTAAC
>JAHHTB010000240.1 GCA_020024855.1 Fusobacterium sp. | reverse complement strand
ATCTTGATGAAAGTAATTTTCAAGTTAAAAAACTTATAAAAGAAAGAGAAGAAGCAAAAGAAAATTATTGGATATTTGCTATAAAGCTTAGAGAAATAAGAAAAAAATGTGTTAAAAAAATTGAAGAGCAGTTAGGAGATGAACTTTCATATCTTAATATGAAAGATGCTAAATTTGAAATTGTTCTTGAAGAAAAAGAAACTATGTCAAAAAATGGTTCTGATAACATAGAATTTTTTATTTCTACAAATGCTGGACAAAAACCAAAACCACTTCAAAAAATTGCATCAGGTGGAGAAGTAAGTAGAATAATGCTTGCTCTAAAAGTTATTTTCTCTCATGTAGATAATATTCCTATATTAATTTTTGATGAAATTGATACAGGTGTTGGTGGGGAAACAGTGAGAAAAATAGCAGGGAAATTGAAAGAGATAGGAAGAAATGCACAAGTAATATGTATTACCCATTCTCCTGCTATTGCTTCTAAAGCTAGTGAACAATTTTTTATTGAGAAGAAAACAGAAAATGAAAGAACAGTTACAACAGTAAGAAAACTTGATGATGAAGGTAGAGTAAATGAGATCGCTAGAATGCTTGCAGGTGAAAGTATTTCAGATGCTGTAATAAGTCATGCTAAAGAGTTATTGTTAGAGGAGTAATTTTATGGAATTTAATTTACTAGAAGAATTTTTAAAAGTATCAAAGGAAAAGCAAACTATTTCAGAAATAAGTCTTAATATGTATAAAAGAGATATCCTTGATTTTAAAGATTTTTTAGGACAAAAATCTTATGAAGAAGCTAGTAGAGATGATGTTGCAAAGTATATCAAATTTATGGAAAGTAAATATGTAGAAAACTCTGTAATTCGTAAGGTAAGTTCTATTAAAAACTTTTATAAATTTCTTTTAAAAAAAGGAATAATTGAAGAATCTCCAACTGAAATGATAAACATGACAAGAAAAGAAAAGAAAAATATTGAGAAAAAAATAGAGCTAAATGAACTTAAAAGTATTCTTGATTGTTGTAGTAATGATGAAAAAGGAAAAAGAGATAGAATTATTATAGAACTTTTAGCAGAAACAGGAATGCAAATAACAGAGATTTTAAATTTAAAAATATCTGAAATGGAAGAAAAAGATTATCATTCATTTGTTATCAAGACAGGAAATGAATATATTATTGTAGAACTTTCCCAAGATTCTTCAGAAAAATTGAAGGAATATGTAAAGAAATATAGAAACAATATAGTAAAAGATAGTTATGATGATAAAATATTTTGTGATTTAAGTAGACAAAATTTTAGAGCAAGATTTATAAAATATGTAGAAAAAGCTGGGCTTGACCGTGGAGTGTTACCTCATATGATAAAAAATAGATGTCAATACGAAAGACATGAAGCTCCATATGAAAAAAAAGATGAACTTTTAAAAAAAATAAGAGAAGAATATTTTAGGATAGGAATAGGAGATGATTAAATGAAAGCAGGATTCATAGCAGTTGTTGGAAGACCAAATGTTGGAAAATCTACACTTATAAATAAATTAGTAAGTGAAAAAGTTGCAATCGTTTCTGATAAAGCAGGAACAACAAGAGATACTATAAAAGGGATATTAAATATTAATGGAAATCAGTATGTTTTCATTGATACTCCTGGAATACATAAACCTAAACATCTTTTAGGCGAATATATGACAAATAGTGCCGTAAAAATTTTAAAAGATGTAGATTTAATACTTATGATTCTTGATGGAACTCAAGAAATAAGTACAGGTGATGAATTTGTAATGGAAAGGGTTATGGAAGCAAGAAGAACTCCAAGAATCCTTGTAATAAATAAAATTGATAAACTTACAGATGAAGAACTAAAAGAAAAGAAAATAGAAGTAGAAGAAAAATTAGGAAAATTTGATGGAATAGTTGAGATAGCTGGTGAGTATGGAATAGGACTAGCAAAACTTTTAAATCATATAGACCCATTCTTAGAAGAGGGAATACAATATTACCCTGAAGATATGTATACAGATATGCCTGTTTACAGAATAATAACTGAAATAGTAAGAGAAAAAATTCTTTTAAAAACAAGAGATGAAGTTCCTCACTCAATAGCTATTGAGATAATAAATGTTGAAAGAAGAGAAAATGGAAAAGATAAATTTGATATAAATATTTATGTGGAAAGAGATTCTCAAAAAGGAATTATTATTGGTAAAAATGGAAAAATGCTTAAAGACATTGGAACACAAGCAAGACGTGAAATAGAAATTCTTTTAGGAAAGGAGATATATCTTAACCTTTGGGTTAAAGTAAAAGAGGATTGGAGAAAGAAAAAGCCATTCCTTAAAGAACTTGGATATTTTGCAGAAGATTAAAAAAAATGAATTTGTAAAGGAGTGATTTTATGTTAAAAAAATTATTTTTACTTTTTACTTTATTATTTGCTTTGGTTGG
>JAHHTB010000239.1 GCA_020024855.1 Fusobacterium sp. | reverse complement strand
TTAAAATAATTTATATGTATATTACTTATTTATTATATGGAAGTATTTGTTTTACTGGAGTTAATATTCCATATGGAGCAATGGCATCAGCAATTACAGATAAACCAGATGAGAGACAATCACTTATTACATTTAGAGCAATTGGAGCTTATATTGGTGAATTTATAGTAGGATTCTTTGGACCAATTATTATATATGAACGTGTAATAAATAATGGAGCAACTCAAGTATTCATCAGAAATAATGGAAATATTTTCCCTGTTATGGCTGGAGGAATTTCAATAGTAGCATTAATTTGTTATTATATCTGTTATACTTGTACAACTGAACGTATAAAAGTTCCACCTTTACCAAAAGGAGAAGGAATTTCATTCTTTAAATCAGTAAAAATGATATTTAGTAATAGAGCTATGATAGGTATTTTAGGAGGAACTGTTTGTTTAATATTTGGTAATCTTTTAACAGGTGGAGTAAATGCTTACTTATATGCATATTATTTTAAAATGCCAGCTGCACTTTCAACATACAATGCTATTAAATTAGGAATAGCTTTAGGAATGGCAACAGTTGTAACTTTTATAGTAAAAAAATTAGGAAAAAGAGAAGCTATTAGTTTAGCAGTAGGATTTGCTGCAGTAGTATTTGCAGTATTAAGTTTCTTACATATAAAAAATCCTTGGATATATGTAACTATGGCATCAATAGGATTCTCAGGGGTAACATTCTTTGGATATGTAATTTGGGGAGCAATAATAGATGTTATTGATGAAGCTGAAATAAAAACTGGAAAAAGAGAAGATGGAACACTTTATGCGATTTACTCTTTTTCAAGAAAAGTAGGTCAAGCTTTAGGAAGTAGTTTAGTTGGTTATGCACTTGCAATAATTGGTTTCCAAGCTGGAGTTAAGGAACAAACTCAAGAAGTTTTAGATGGAATTTATAGACTTGCAACAGTAGCACCAGCAACTCTATTCACACTAGTTGTAATAATGTTTATGTTAGTATACCCTCTTTCTAAGAAAAGAGTTGATGCTAATGCTGAAACTTTAAGACAAAGAAGAGAAGCTGCTGAAAAGAAATAGTAAGGGAGTGAATTTCCGGAGGAAGTTATGGAAGAAATAAAATCTTTATTTGTAAAAGATAAATTAGAGAAAACGATAAAAAGTTTAAAGGAAAATAGTTTTGAGGTAGAAGTAGTAAATACTCCTGCTGAAGCTGAAGAATTAACACTTAAACTTATTCCTGAAGGAAGTTCTGTAAGTATGGGAGGCTCTGTCACATTAAATATGACAGAGCTTTTACCAAGATTCAGAACAGAAAAGTATAAATTTTTTGAAAGATTTAATCAACCTACATGGGAAGATACAGTTAGAGTTATGAGAGAATCACTTTTAAGTGATTATTTAGTAACAGGAACAAATGCAATAACAGAAGATGGTTTTCTAATGCAAATAGATTCTGGTGGAAATCGTGTAGCAGGTATGGCATTTGGACCAAATAATGTTATAATTATAACAGGAATTAATAAGATAGTAAAAGATATCCACGAAGGATATAATAGACTATATTATGCAGGTCCTCTTAATTCAAAGAGACTAAATCATAAGACACCTTGCAATTATAGTGGAAAATGTGAGGATTGTACAACAGGTATGAGAATGTGTAACTTTATATCAGTGGTAAAAAATGGGAATAGACCATTTGGTAAAACACATGTCATATTTATTAATGATAATTTAGGGTATTAGGTGATAAATAGATATGGAAGCTAATTTAAAATGGTATAAAGAAAAAAGATTAGATGCTCTAAGTGGAGTTCTTTTAGATAAAGGTTATTTAATTCATAGAGTTTTTTCAGTGAAAGAAGCACAAGAAAAAATATTATCTCTTTTAAATAAAGATAAAACTGTGGCATTAGGTGACTCATGGGAATTGATGGATAAGGATTTTATAGGTAGATTAAGAGAGTTTAATTTTTTTGATAGATTTAGTAATAATAGTGAAAAAGTAAAAAGGGAATCTTTAGTAGCTGATATTGCTATAATAGAAGGAGAATATGTAACTGAAAATGGGCAGATTTTAATAGTGGGAGACTATAATACAAGTTCTGCTTTGTTTGGAGCTGAAAATCTTATAGTACTCGTTTCAGAAAATAAAATGATAAAAAATGTAAATGTAGGCTTTGATAAGATAAAAGAAAATGAAAAGTATTATAAGTTAAGAGCAAGTAAGTTTAAAAACATAAATGAAGGTTTTAGTATAGGAATAATAGAAAATGGTAAGAAATTTGCAAAGAGAATATCTGTTGTAATTTCTACTGAAAATACAGGTCTTTGATGGAAATAGCTTTTTGGTATATTCGTACTAAAAAGCTATTTTTTATTTTAAAAACTATAAAATTATCATGAAAAATGGTATAATAATTAATGATTATTTTTGAAAATATAAAAAATTT
>JAHHTB010000238.1 GCA_020024855.1 Fusobacterium sp. | reverse complement strand
AAATAGAAGTTGTAAATTTTAATTTTAAAAATAGTTTTAGTTTTGAGGTAATGTAGTGGAAGTTAAAAGTAAAGTGCCTGCAATAGAAAAAGCAGATAAAATTTTTAATTATTTATATTATAACGAATCTGTAACTCAAGCTGAAATAGCAAGAGCATTAAAGATTTCAAAAGCATCTGTAAATAGATTACTTTTTGAACTTTTGAACTTGAAGTATTTAAGTCTTGAGGATAAAAAGTATTCTTTAGGAGAGAAATTTTATTTCTTTGCAAATAAGTATGAAAGATATACTTTAATAAAAAATATATCACGTCCATATCTTGAAGAACTTTCTCTTAAATTTAAAGAAACATTTAAAATGAATATATTAGAAGAAGATAAAATAAGAACAATAGTAAAAGTTGAGAGTAGTGATTTGATAAAAATTCCTGTGTCAGAAAATGCAATTTTTCCTCTACATGCAGGAGCTGCAAGTAAACTGTTAATATGTCAACTTAGTAATACAAGACTTGATAAAATTTTAGAAAAGTATCTTCCTAAATATACAGAAAATACAATTACAGATAGAGAGGAATTAAAAAAAGAACTTATTAAAATAAACAGTAAAAAAATTGCATTTGATAATATGGAGCATTCAGAAAAAATAAAAGCAGTAGCTGTTCCTGTACTTAATAAAAATAATAGAATAATAGCAGCAATGAGTTGTCCTTGTTTTTCGGATAGATGGAATGATGAAAGAATGATAAAGATAGCTAAAGCTATGGAGAAAGCCTGTAATGAGATAGGAAAAAGACTAGAGTATTTTTAACTTTAGTCTTTTTTAATTTTTAAAAAATAAAACAATTAAAAAATAAATAATAGAATTTAAATTATAATAAAAAATTTTAAAACATGAATTAAAATTAAGAATAAGAAAAATGAAAGTGATGATAAAATTTCTCTAGGACTGTTATATAACAGTAAATAAAAAGCGAATGAAAGAAAATAAAGCTTGAATGTGTTTTGAAAAATATGATAAAATATCACATGGAAATGTATGTAAAAAAATAATACTTTTATCTTAATAATCAGACAAAAAATATTAATAACTTATAAGGAAGTGATGTATAAAATGACAACTTTTGAAAAAGAGTATCAAAGTAAATTGGTTTCAGCTGATCAGGCAGCTGCAGTAATAAAATCAGGAGATTTTGTTGATTATGGTTGGTGTGCTGCTACTACTGTTGCAGTAGATGCTGCTCTTGCTAAAAGAATGCCTGAACTTAAAGATATAAAATTAAGAGGTGGGATCCTTTTAAAAGAACCAGAAGTATTTAAAATAGACAAACCAGAAGAACACTTTACATGGAATTCTTGGCATATGACAGGAATTGAAAGAAAAGCAGTAGCTAGAGGGTTTGCATTCTATGGACCTATCAGATATTCTGAACTTCCAAGATATTACAGAGATGGAGGAGCAAAAGTTGATGTAGCTGTTTTCCAAGTTGCTCCAATGGATGAAAAAGGATTTTTTAACTTTGGAGTAAGTCCTTCTCACATGATGGCTGTATGTGAAATGGCAAAAACTGTAATAGTTGAAGTTAATGAAAAAATGCCAGTATGTTATGGTGGAATGGAAAACTGTATTCACATTTCTCAAGTTGATATGATTGTTGAAGGAGATAATCCTGATATAGCAATTCTTCCTGGACCTACACCTTCAGAAGTAGATATGAAAGTTGCAGAGTTAATAGTTGAAGAATTATCAGATGGATGTTGTATTCAATTAGGAATAGGAGCTATGCCTACAGCAGTTGGTTCTCTTATTGCTAAATCAGATTTAAAAGATCTAAGTGTTCACTCAGAAATGTATGTTGATGCCTTTGTTGAAATGGCAAAAGCTGGAAAAGTAACAGGAGCTAAAAAGAATAGAGATAGATTTAGACAAACATTTACATTTGCTGCTGGAGGAGCAGAAATGTATGAATATTTAAATAAAAACCCTGAAATCATGGCAGCACCAGTTGACTATGTAAACGATGTAAGAGTAGTATCTTCATTTGATAAGTTTATATCAATAAACAATGCTGTTGATATTGACTTATATGGACAAGTTAATGCTGAAAGTGCTGGAATAAAACCAATAAGTGGTGCTGGAGGACAATTAGACTTCGTTTTAGGAGCTTACTTATCTAATGGTGGTAAAACATTTATATGTTTATCATCAACTTATAAAACAAAAGATGGACAATTAAAATCTAGAATAAGACCTACCTTAGAAAATGGATCTATCGTAACTGATACTAGAGCAAATGTACAATATGTTGTTACAGAATATGGAAAAGTAAACTTAAAAGGAAAATCAGGATGGGAGAGAGCAGAAGCTTTAATAAGTATAGCTCACCCAGATTTTAGAGAAGAACTTACAGAAGCTGCTAAAAAAATGGGACTTTGGAGAAAATAGATTATATTAAAAAGAGCTGTTATTAAACAGCTCTTTTTTTATT
>JAHHTB010000024.1 GCA_020024855.1 Fusobacterium sp. | reverse complement strand
TTATAAAGGAGGAGAACACTGTAAAATAGTGGAAAAATTATGAGAAAATTAGATGGAATGGTATTAGGATTAATATTGTTAAATGGAGGTGTTATATTAGCTGAAGATATAGGAAGTTCTAAATTATCTGAAACAGTAATTTCAACTGAAAAGTTTGGAACAAATATATTAAAAACAGCTAAAAATATTACAGTAATTACAAAAGAGGACATTGAAAAAAGTGGTGCAAAAGAGATAGAGGAGGTATTAAGAAGTGTTCCAGGAGTTTACATAACAGGAACTAGTGGTCAAGATTTTTCAAATGAAGTAATATTAAGAGGACAGATTCCAGGAAAATCAGGTCAAAATATACTTGTTTTAGTAGATGGTAGTTCTATTAATAGTACTACTGATACAGGAGCATTTGATCTTACTTTAATTCCAATAGAGACGGTAGAGAGAATAGAAGTTGTACCAAATGGAGGAAATGTTTTATATGGTGAAGGTGCTGTAGGAGGAGTAATTAATATAATTACTAAAACACCTCAAAATAAAAAATATTATGGTAAATTAGGGATAGAAAGAGGAAATTATATAAGAAATTACAATGTAAATATTGGTTCAAAATTAACTTCTAATATAGGTACAGAAGTTACATATTTAGATAAAACAACAGATGGAAAAAAACATCATTCAGAAAAAGCATTAGAATATGTAGGGGTAAAAACATCATATAAAACAAATGATAGTGAATTATTATTAGGTTATAGACATGGTGAAAAGAATTCAAAATTTTCAGGAGCAGTAGATAAAAAAGATAAAAGAAAAAGTAATTCTACAACAGAAGCTGAAGAGATTCAAGATATACTATCTTTAAATTATAATTTAAAGATAAATGATGATTTAAATTTTATATTTGATGGAGATTATAAAAAAAGAACATACTCTTCAACAGGGGTAAAGAAAATTAATGGAGTATTTAAAAGAGTTCCAAGTACAGATAGAGATACAAAAACATATTACTTAAATCCACAAATAAAATATAAATATTTGGAAGATTCATATGTAGTTGTTGGATTGGATTATTCAAAAGGAAAATCTGACTATCAATCACAGAGTCATAAGTCTACAGGCTCATCTACTACAAATACTTTTACTAATAGAGAATCAATCGGGACATTTTTAACAAATAACATAGTTTATGATAAATTTTTATTAACACAAGGTTTAAGATATCAAAAAATTGATTATAAATTAGAGAATAGAAACAATCCTACAAAAAGTTTTGAACATTCTTTTGAAGAAAATGCCTATGAGTTAACAGGGACATATTTTATAAATAATAATTTTTCAACATATTTAACTTATACAAGAGCTTTTAGAGCTCCAACAGCAGATGAAGCAGGAAGTTGGAACAGTGTTAATGGAAAATTTGATGTTCAAACATCAGATACAATTGAATTTGGAGGAAAAGGATACTTGAATGATATCTATTTCTCAACAGCAATTTATCACAGTAAAACTGAAAATGAAATTTTTTATTTGACAAAATCAAGTGGAGAAACATCAGGAAATTATAATTTTTACGATCCTATTATTAGAACAGGAATAGAAATTTTTTCAGAACAGTATATTAAAAAATTTACTTTTAAAGAAAGTATAAGTTATGTTCATCATGAAATAGATGGAGGGAAATATGATGGTAAAAAAGTTCCAGGAGTTCCAAATTTTATAGCTAGTTTAGGAGTAAATTATCAAATAATGGATAAATTTAATATAAATACAACATTATTATATCGTGGTGGTTCTTTTGCTATGTATGATTATCATAATAAGCTTGGGAAACAAGGAGGATATAGTGAAATTAATGTAAATGCGAATTATTCTTTAGAAAATGGAATAACAATATATGCAGGAATAAATAATTTATTTGATAAGGAATATTATTATGCAAAATGTTCAACATCAAAAGAGGAGCTCTCTTATTATCAAGGGACTAAAAGAAATTATTATATAGGATTTAAGTATGAGTTTTAATATATTTTACTAAAATCACTATTATTATAAATATATTTTTAAAATAAAATTGACAATTTAAAACAATTGTAATACAATAAGTTGTAATTAGGTGCGAATAATGCTTAATAGAGGAAGATGGGTGAGAATCCCACACAGGAAACTGCTGTATGGTGGACGAAATCACAATATGTCACTGGGAAACTGGGAAGACGTGAAAGTAGGATGAAGCTGAGTCAGAAGACTTACCAATTGTCAAAATAAAAATATTTTTTGTTAAAAAATTTGACTTTCTAGTAAGATAACTCTATTTTGCTAGAAAGTTTTTTATTTGTACCTAAAATAACATGTTTTAGGGAGGAAAAAAATGAAAAAGTACTTGATGGTTGCTGCTATATTGGCAGTAGGAACAACAGTATTAGCTGAAGGAAAGATCGGTGGAACAAAATTAGAAGAGACTGTAATAACTACCAATGAAAGTTTTGGAACTTCAATGCATGAAACAGCTAAGAATATGTATGTAGTAACAAGTGAAGATTTGGAAAAAAGAGGAATAACAACAATAGAAGAGGCATTAAGAGGTATTCCTGGTGTAATAGTAAATAAAATGGATGGAGCATCACCAAAAATTGATTTAAGATCATCAGGAGCAACAGCAGGTTATAATACAATAATTTTGTTAGATGGGATACCATTAAATGGATTAGTAGGCTTTGACATTACAACTATATCTATTAATGAAATAGAAAGAATAGAAGTAGTTCAAGGTGGAGGAGCTGTAATGTATGGTGATGGAGCCATAGGCGGAGTTGTAAATATTCTTACAAAAGAAGCAAAAGATAAATTAAATTATGGGAGTGTTGGTTTAGAGCAAGGTTCTTGGGATACAACAAGAGCTAATTTAAGTTATGGAACAAAAATTGGAGATAAATTATTGTTAAATGCATCATATTCAGGATATGAAAGTATGGATTATAGAGATAGAAATAAAGAGTATAAAGATGATGAGGATAAGAGAGAATCAATTTGGCTAAGAGGTAAGTATCTTTTGGAAGATGGAAATATAGAATTAAGATATAATCACAATAAGATGAAAGATTATTACACTGGATATTTAGAAAAAAATGATTTTGAAGATAATCCAACTAAGCCAGGTAGTTATGGTGGATTAACACATAGTGTAAATGATATTTGGAATTTATCATATAATAAAAAATTGACAAATAATTTAGATATTTTAGTTTATGGTGGATATTTAAAAAATGAAAGCAAAAACCAAAACCAAACTACAGAAGAATGGTTTGTAAAACCACAATTAAAATATACTTATGCAGATAGTAGTTATTTAATTTTAGGTGGAGATTATAGAACTGGAGAAAGAGAATTTAAAACACCAGTTCAAGTTAATGGAATAATTCAAAAAGCACCAAATGATGAGAGAGAATCATATGCAGGCTATATTATAAATAAAACTACTTTAGGAAAATGGCAATTTACACAAGGGTATAGAAGAGAGAAAGTAGAATATAAATATAGTGAGAAAAAGTATGATATGTCTTGGAATTTAGTTGAGATAAATCCAATGGAAGCAAGTTATTCAAATAATGATAGCTATGAATTAGGGGTGAACTATTTATATTCTGATACAGGAAATGTTTATTTGAACTATACAAGAGCTACAAGAACACCTACTATCAATGATGCAGGTGCATGGTCTGGAGCTGTAAAAACACAAAAAAATGATGTTTATGAACTTGGAATGAGAGATTATTATGGAAAAACATCTATAGCTACTTCAGTTTTTTATATTAAATCAAATAATGAGA
Organism: Fusobacterium sp.; assembly: GCA_020024855.1. Classification (GTDB taxonomy): domain Bacteria; phylum Fusobacteriota; class Fusobacteriia; order Fusobacteriales; family Fusobacteriaceae; genus Fusobacterium_B. The sequence goes on along the minus strand of JAHHTB010000024.1, from coordinate 13,122 downwards.
TATATTATGATAAAACTGATTCAAATAATTCAACAAATAGAAATTTTGATGGAAAAGTTGAAAGAACAGGAATTCAGTTATCATTACAACACTATTTTGATAAACTTACTTTAAGAGAAAACATAGCTTATACTAAATCAGAAGTTAAAAGTGGAGTATATAAAGGAAATGAATTTGCTGGTGTTCCTGAGTGGACAGTTAATTTAGGAGCAACATATGATTTCACAGAAAAATTATTAGGAAATATAGACTTGTACTATCAAAGTGATATATATGCTGAAGATGATTTTGACAATTATTTTAGTAAAGATAATGAATATATAACTGTTGATACTAATATTAAATATAAATTTGATTCAGGATTAGAATTATATGCAGGTGTAAGAAATTTATTTGATGAAAATTATGCAAATACAATTACTTCTACTAGAAGTAATTGGGCTCCAGGACCAAGAACAGTTTATTATCCAGCAGATGGAAGAAGTTACTATGCAGGATTTAGATATAGTTTTTAATTAAGAATATCAATAGAGTAGGATAGCACCCTACTCTATTTTGTAATTTTAGAAAAAAGTTAAGGAGTTTAAATGAAAAAAATAATTGTAATATTCTTTATAATTTTTATAAATATATTTGGAAGTGAGATTAAAGAGTATAAATACAATAGAATAGTTAGCTTAACATTAAGTGGCGACGAAATGTTATTAGATTTAGTGGATACTGATAGAATAGTTGGATTATCTGGAAAAATAAATGAAGATAAAGAGATGTCGAATATATGGGACAGAGTAGGAAAATTTCCAAAAGTTGAGAGTAATATAGAAGTGTTAGCAAATTTAGAACCGGATTTTGTTATTGCAGCTAGTTGGATGAAAAAAGAGGTTTTAGAGCAGATACAAGATGTGGGAGCAAAGGTATATATTTATAAGACACCTAAAAATTTTAAAGAGCAGGAACAACTAATTTTAGAATTATCAAAATTATTAGAAGTAGAAGATAATGGAAAAAAGATTGTAAAAAACATGGAAACGAGATTAGAAAAACTTCAAAATAGAATAGCAAAAGTAAAAGATCATACACCTAGGATGCTAATGTATACATCTTTTGAAACTACTAATGGTGCTGAGACTACTTTTGATGATATGGTAAATCAAATAGGTGGAGAAAATGTAGCTAAGAGTGCAGGAATAGTTAGAAATCAAAAAATATCAAAAGAAAAATTAATTGAACTAGATCCTGAGATCATAATAATTCCATTATGGAGTAATCATATCAACTCAGAAGAATTTATTGAATTTGTAAAAAATGATGAAAGTTTTCAAAATATTCAAGCAGTAAAAAATAATAAAGTATATGTATTATTACATAAAAAATTATCTCCAACATCTCAATATATGATAGATGGAATAGAAGCTTTAGGAGAGGTAATTTATAATTTAGAAAGTGAGAGTTTATGAAAAAAACAAAATTAACATTAATATTTACAACAATGCTTCTAATAATAATTATATTCTCTTTATTTTATGGAAGCGTAAAAGTACCAGTAGATGAAGTGATAAAAATTATAGCAAATAAAATATTAGGAACAGATTTTAAAATAACAAAGAAAAGTTTTATTTCGATTGTTTATTATGTAAGGTTTCCACGAGTATTAACAGCTACACTTGTAGGAGGAGCTTTGGGAATAAGTGGTTGTGCTATGCAAAGTTTATTGAAGAATCCTATAGCTGATTCAGGAATAGTAGGAATCTCTAGTGGAGCAAGTTTAGGGGCTATAATAGCAATAGCTTTAGGATTGACAGGAAAATATCTATTTGCAATGCCTTTAATGTCAATAATTATAGCTTTATTAGTTTCAAGTTTTGTATATGGATTAGCTTCCTTGAGAGGAAGAACGGATAATTTACTGTTAATACTTTCAGGGATAGCAATAAGTAGTTTTGTAGGAGCGATATCATCACTTATTTTAACTAATTTAATAGAAGCTCAAATGAAAGAGTATATATTTTGGGCTATAGGAAGTTTGAGTGGAAGAAGATGGGAACACTTTGAATTTTCTTTTATTCCAATAATAGTTTTATCTGCAATTTTGATGTATTATGGAAAAGAGTTAAATATACTTTTATTAGGAGATGAAGAAGCAAAAGCTTTAGGAATTGATATAAAGAGTTTAAGAAGAAAAGTACTAATAATAATATCAATTCTTACTTCAGTTTCAGTGTGTGTAAGTGGAAATATCGGTTTTGTAGGTTTAATTGTTCCACATATTTTAAGAAGGATTTTAGGTGCAGATAATAGAATTTTATTAAGACTTTCATTTATATCAGGGGCATTTTTTTTAACTCTTTGTGACTTACTTTCAAGAGTTATCTTCTCTCCTAAAGAGATAGGAGTAGGGATAGTTACAGCTATGATAGGAGCACCATATTTTATATATTTAATAGTTAAAATAAGAAAGGGAGGAAAAAATTTGTGAGTAGTTGTATCTTAGAAGTAAAAGAACTTTCCTGTAATATAGATGGAAAAAACATATTAAAAAATATAAATTTAAAAGTTAAAGTTGGAGAAATTATTGGAATAATAGGACCAAATGGTTCTGGTAAAACAACTCTTTTAAAGAGTTTAAATGGAATTAATGAAGATATAGAAGGAAGTATCTATATAAAAGAAAAAGAGATAAGAAAATATGGTAAAAAAGATTTAGCTAAATATATATCATTTATGAATCAAAATTCAAATATAGGTTTTGATTTTCCCTGCATAGATATAGTTACTTTAGGTCGTTATCCATATTTAAAGAGATTTCAAGAGTATTCAAGGGAAGATATAAAAAAAGCTGAATATTATATGGAACAGACAAATACTTTAAAATTTAGAAATAGAATGATAACAGAGCTTTCTGGTGGTGAACGACAAAGAGTCTTGTTTGCAAAGACATTAACACAAGAAAGTGAAATAATTCTTTTAGATGAACCAACAGCTAGTTTAGATATGAAGTATGAAGAGGAAATGTTTACAATAATGTCAAAGTTAAAAGCTAAAAATAAAAGTGTAATAGTAATTGTACATAACTTAAGAGTAGCTATAAAATATTGTACTAGACTTATTATGATGTCTGAAGGAGAAATAGTAGCTGATGGGTCACCTGAAATGGTTATTACAGAAGAAAACTTAAGAAATATTTATGGAATTAAAGCAAAAGTATATCGAAATAAATACAATGAGCAAATAGATTTTTGCATTATTTAGAAAGGGGAAACAATGGATATTTTAAAAAGTGGGGATAAAATATACAGATATAATAAAAGTGTAATAATAAAATTTATAGGAAAAAGAGCAGTATTGAGTACAGGAGTTTTAAATGGAGGTTATAGTGAAAATCTAACAGCTATCTTTAATAATGATGCAAAAAGTGGAGCTGGAATGGGCTGTATATTGAAAGCTCCAACATATAAGGAACATATGGAGATTTTATCTCAAGAATTAGGTTTAGATCCAATTTTTACGAGTGGATTGGGAACAGCTGCAGATATGGAAAATATGAGTATTGTTGAAGAGGAATATGGCGAATTGAGTGTAACAGCTCTTGTTACTGGGGGAATTGAAACAAATGGAGGTAGGGCAGGAGATCCAGCCTCATATATTGAAGAGAATCAAAAGATAGAAAAAGTAAATCATGGAACAATAAATATAATTGTAAGTATAAATGGAAAGTTGCCTCCAAGAACATTGACAAGAGCTTTGGTAACAATAACTGAAGCTAAAACAGCAGCAATACAAGAGCTATTAGAAGGAAGTAAATACTCTTCTGGACTAGCAACTGGTTCTGGAACAGATGGTGTAATAGTTTATTCTAATTTAGAAAGTAAAAATATTTATAATGATGCTGGAAAACACTCAAAATTGGGAGAGTTACTGGGGAAAGCAGTAAAAAAAGCTGTTAAAGAAGCATTGGCGAAACAATCATTATTAACTCCAGAAAATCAAAAATCAATTTTTAGAAGAGGAAGAAGATATGGAATAACCTTGGAAAAAATATGGAAAAGATACCTTGAACAAAATTCAAGCAATTTTGATAGAAAATTAGAATGGATAGAAGAGATTAGGGAATTAGAGAAAGATGAAGAGGTTGTTTCATTAACATCTTTATATATACATTTATTAGATCAATTAGAATGGGGATTGTTAACTAAAAAAACTGTAACTTCACATTGTAATATAATAAAAGGATTGATACTAGAAAAATTGGGAATTAGCTTGGGAAGTCATGAAAATATTCAAGAGTTGGTGGAAAATTATATAGATATATATGTCATTTATATGCAAGAAAAATGGAGATGATAGGATGTTTAATATAATTATAATAACCTCAATGTATGATAACATGTATGAGTTAAAAAAAACTTGTACTAAGCTAGAAAAAGAACATATGAATAAGATAAAATTTCATTTTTTTACTGCATATGATATTGATGAGAAAATTGAAGAGTTTGAAAAACTAAAAAAGATTACAGAGAAAAGTAAAATTGTATATATGTTACTTCATGGTGGGGTTTCTAATTTTAAAAAATTTTTAGAGTACAGAAATGAGTATAGAAAAAAGATTTCATTTTTTATACATTCAACAATTGAAGATGAAACTAGAGAGTTTAGCAATGATGATATATTAACAACAACAGATAGAATAAAATTAGAAAAATATTATACTCTTGGTGGAGAAAAAAATTATAGAAATATGTTTTTATACTCAATAAATATTTTAAATGGAGAAAACTATGAAATAGAAGATTGGGATTATCCAATATTTGAAGGTATATATTGGAAAGGTAAACTAGTAACAGATATACAGAAATTTAAAAATGAAATTGAAAAAAGAAAGAATATAGTGGGAATACTATTTCATGGAAGAGATTGGCAAAATAGAAAATTAAAGGTAGTTGATTCTTTTATAGAAAACATAGAAAAAGAGGGTGGAACTCCATACCCTGTATTTACTAATTGTATTCCAGATAAAGAATTAAAATCTAAAGGAACAAAATGGGTGTTAGAAAATTATTTCAAAAAAGATAGTAAAGTTTTACCTAAAGTAATTATAAATCTTTTAGGTTATTCTCAGAGTATTTTTAATGATCCTGGAGATGGAAAAGAGATTGTAGAAAAAAGTATATTTGAGGATTTAGATATTCCAGTAATTCAAACTATGTCAACCTATCAAAATAGAGAACAATGGGAGAAAGATATAAGAGGATTGGATACAATGTCCTTGACTACTGGAGTATTTTATCCTGAATTTGATGGTCAAATAATAACGACAACCTGTTGTACTCAGGAGATAATAGAGGATGAATATGGTAAAAAAAGTATATTTTTACCTATTGAAGATAGAGTAAATAAAGTGAGTAGATTAGCTTTGAATTGGGCAAGATTAGCTTCAAAAGAAAATAAAGATAAAAAAGTAGCGATAATTTTACATAATATGCCTCCCAGAAATGATATGATTGGATGTGCATTTGGTTTGGATACCCCTAATTCGGTATTTAATATGGTAAATGAATTTTCAAAAATTGGAATAAAAAAAGAGTATGATTTTAAAGATGGAAATGATATTATCCAACAAATAATAAAAGGTGTGTCAAATGATCAAAAATGGTTGTCTACAGAAAAAGTTTTAGAGAAGAGCGTAGATAAAATTGATAAAGAAAAATATAAGAAATGGTTTAGAGATTTAGACTTAAATATTCAAAATAAAATGGAAGAACAGTGGGGAAAAGCTCCAGGAGAGTTTATGATATTTAATGATATTTTACCTATTCCAGGAATTTTGAATGGAAATATGTTTATAGGGCTTCAACCAGCAAGAGGAAATATAGAAAAAGCAGATGAGATGTATCATAACACAGATATATTGATGCCACATCAGTACTACTCTTTTTATAAGTGGATAAAAGAGGAGTTTAAAGCAGATGTAATTTATCATGTTGGAACTCATGGAACTTTAGAATGGTTACCAGGGAAAGAGATTGGATTAAGTAGGAGTTGTTGTCCAGATTTTTGCCTAGATGATATACCACATTTATATGCCTACTCTATCAATGTAACAGGAGAAGGATTACAAGCTAAAAGAAGAAGTGATGCTATTTTGATATCTTATATGATTCCAGCTTTGACAATGGCTGGAGAATATGAAGAGATAGAGGAGTTAGATGAATTAATAAAACAGTATTATCAAGCAGAGACTTCAAAAGATAGGAAATTAAATGAGATAAAAAATAGTATCATAGATAAAGTTTTTAAAAATAACTATAATTTAGATTTGAATTTAAAAAAAGATGAGATAGTAAAAGAATATAAAAAGTTTATAAATAAATTACATTCTTATATTGAGGAGTTGAAAACTTCTATAATAAAAGATGGATTACATATTCTAGGAGAGATACCAGATAATAAAAGATGTGTAACTTTAATTCAAACATTAATGAGATTAGATAATAGAGGAATTATAGCAGCAGAAAAAAATATAGCTAAAGCTCTAGGGCTAGATATTCATAAATTAGAAGAAAATCCATATGATTTAGATGAAAAAAATAGAAGTAACTTAATGAAATTAGACGATATTAGAAAAATAACAACATTAATAATAGAGGAGATATTGAACTGTGTTGATTTTAAAAATGAGTATTTAGGTTATCAAGTTGAGAATAGAGATAATTTAGATATTTTAAAGAAGAATATATTAGAAAAAATATATCCTAAGTTAAAGAGAGTGACAAGAGAATTAGAGAGTACTAAAAAAGGAGTAGAAGGGAAGTTTATATTACCAGGACAATCAGGATGTCCAACGAGAGGAAATATAGATATTTTACCAACAGGAACAAATTTTTATTCGATTGATCCCAATAAAATACCTTCAAGAGCTGCTTGGAAAACAGGAGTCAGATTAGCTAAAGATTTATTAAAACGTTATGAAGAGGATGAGGGAAAATTACCAGAGAATATAGTTATGCTAATTTATGGTGGAGAAACAATGAAAACAAATGGTGATGATATAGCAGAAGCTCTATATTTGATGGGAGTTAGACCTATTTGGTTAAATCAAGGTGATAGGGTAATCGGATTAGAAATAATTCCATATGAAGAATTGAAAAGACCAAGAATAGATGTGACTTTAAGAATAACTGGATTGTTTAGAGATACATTTCCAATCTTGATACAACTTTTAGAAGAAGCTATAAATTTGATTTCTCAATTAGATGAAGATGAGAGTATAAATTATTTGAAGAAAAATATAAATAAAGAATTTAAGAAGTTATTAGATGATGGAAATGATATAGAGTTAGCAAAACAGATGTCAAAAATGAGAATTTTTGGTTGTCCACCAGGAACATATGGAGCAGGAGTAGGCGTACTAATAAATTCACAAAAATGGGAAACAAGGGAAGACTTAGGGAAGGCTTATATAAATTGGAGTAGCCATGCATATGGAAAGGATTATCATGGTATGAAAGTAGAAAATATATTTTGTGAAAGAATGAAAAACTCTCAATTAACAATAAAAAACGAAAGTTCAGTTGAAATAGATATGTTGGAAAGTGATGATTATTATACTTATCATGGAGGGTTAGTAGCTGCTATTAAATATGTTAGTGGGAAAAATCCACAATCTTATAGTGCAGATGCAAGTGATCCGAATAAGACTAAAATAAAAAATTTAAAAGAAGAAACTGCTAGAATTATGAGGTCTAGAATTTTAAATCCAAAATGGTTTGAAGGATTAAAAAGACATGGATATAAGGGAGCTCAAGAGATTAGTTTTATGGTTGATATATTTTTTGGTTGGGATGCCACTGCTGAAACAGGAGAAAATTGGATGTATGATAAGATAACAGAAACGTATATTCAAAATAATAAAAATAGAGATTGGATAAAAGAAAATAACCCTCATGCCTTATTAAATATGACAGAAAGATTGTTAGAAGCTCACCAGAGAAATATGTGGAAAGCTTCAGAAGAAAAATTAGAAGCATTGAAAAGGATATATTTAGATATAGAGGGAGATATTGAGAGCTATGACGAATAAAAAAGAGATAAAATACCTAGTTTTATGGTTGGCAGGAGAGTGTAATTTAAAGTGTAAGTATTGTTATGCTTTTCCAAATTTTACCCATAAGAAAATGAGTTTTCAAATAGCTAGAAAAGCTATAGAAAGTTGTAAAACAAAAGATTTTACTCTTATCTTAGCTGGGGGAGAACCATTACTTAATTTTTCCTTGATTGAAGAGATATATGACTTTTTAAAAAGAGAAAATTACAATTGTAAAATAGGATTGCAAACCAATGGTACACTAATTACAGAAAAAATAGCAGAGAGATTAAGTAAAATGAATATCAATGTAGGAGTTAGTTTTGATGCTAGTTTTCAAATAAATGATGAATTTAGAGGAGAAACTAAGGCTGTGATAGAAGGCTTAAAAAATTTAAAATTAAAAAACAAAAGAGTAAATCTAAATTGTGTTATAACAGATAAAAGTATAAAAGAGTTGGAAAAAATGGTAGAGATAGCTTATTATTTTGAAAATATAGATGGAATTGGCTTAGATTTACTTCGTATGGGAGAGAGAGTACAGAATTATAAAGAGATAAATCCCCCAACTAATGGAGATATTTATATCTATTTAAAAAGAGCTTATATGAAATCTAAAGAATTAGGAAAAATAGTGGGAAAAGAGGTAAAAATAAGAGAGATAGAGGAGATAAAATATCGCAAGGAAAAAAATTGTATAGCTACACACTATTGTTATAGCTCTTTAGGACAAGCAATGATAATTACTGAAGAAGGAAATATATATCCTTGTAGTTCTTTGGTAGGAGATAATAGATATTTTATAGGGAATATTTTAGAAGATAGAGAATTTGAGATGCAAAGTCTTCCTTCTGGGAAAAAAGAGAAATGTGAAAGTTGCCAATATAAAGATATATGTAAAGGGTGTTGCCCATCTCGACTGATAATTAATGAAGGAGAAATGGAAGATAAGGATTGTATGCTTAGAAAAGCTATTTTTAAGATATTAGAGGAGGAAGAAAATGAATAAAAAATTAATGTATCCATTTACCGCTATAGTTGGACAAGAAAAAATGAAAGAAGCTTTAATTTTAAATATAATAAATCCAAGTTTGGGAGGTGTTTTAATCAGGGGAGAGAAGGGAACAGCAAAATCTACATTGGTTCGTGGATTAGCTAATTTATTGGAAGATAGATTGGAAAGTAATTGTGAATTTAATTGTAATCCTGAAAAGGTAGATGAATTTTGTGAGGAGTGTTTGGAAAAGTATAGAAATTCTGAGTGTATTGAAACTCATATTGGTAAAATGAAAGTTATAAATTTGCCAATAAGTGCAACAGAAGATAGAGTAGTTGGAACTTTAGATATAGAGCATGCAATAAAGACTGGAGAGAAAAGATTTGAAAAGGGTATATTAGCAAATGCAAATAGAAATATTTTATATGTAGATGAAATAAATTTGTTAGATGATCATATAGTAGATGTTTTATTGGACTCAGCAGCAATGGGAGTAAACACTATTGAAAGAGAAGGAATATCTTTTTCACATCCAGCAAAATTTATATTGGTAGGAACAATGAATCCAGAAGAAGGAGATTTGAGACCACAATTATTGGATAGATTTGGATTAGTTGTAGATGTGATTGGTGAGAAAGATAGTTTAAAAAGAGTTGAAGTGATAAAAAGAAGATTAAAATTTGAAGCCAATCCACAAGAGTTTATAAAAGAGTATGAAGAGGAGGAGAAAAAATTAAGAGAAAAAATTGAAGAAGCGAAAAAGAGATTAAAATTTATTCAATGTAGTGATGAGATATATGAAACAATAGCAAAAATTTCGATTGAACTAGGTGTAGATGGACATAGAGCAGATATGAGTATAATAAAAACAGCTATAACTTTAGCAGCTTTTGAAGGAGAAACTGAGGTAAAAAAAGAAAATATATTGAAAGCAGCAATGTTATGTTTACCTCATAGAATGAGAAGAACACCTTTTGATGATGGTATATTAGAAGAGAGTAAAATTTCAAAAATAATAGAAGAGATGTAGGTGAGATTATGTTTCCTTTTGTAGCAGTAGAAGGTCAGGAAAAAATAAAAAAAGCTCTTTATTTATCTCTGATAAATAAAAGAATAGGTGGAGTATTAATTTCAGGAGAGAAAGGAACAGCAAAATCTACATTAGTAAGAGGTTTAGAGGAGATAATAGAGGATAAGAAAATAGTAAATCTTCCATTAAATATAACTGAGGATAATTTAGTTGGAACTTTAGATATAGAAAAGACATTAAAAAAAGGAAAGAAAGTATTTCAAGATGGATTATTAAAAAAAAGTCATAATAATATTTTGTATGTAGATGAAATAAATTTATTAGGTGAAAATATAGTGAGTACATTATTAGAAGTAATGGCTTTAAAGGAAAATTTTATTGAAAGAGATGGACTTTCACTATCACACCCTGCGGATTTTTTATTGATAGGAACAATGAATCCAGAAGAAGGAGAGTTACGAGAACAATTCTTGGATAAATTTGGAATTTTTGTAAAAATTGAGGGGATAAAAAAAATTTCAACAAGAGTTCGAATTATAAAACAGAGACTGGAATATGAAAAGAATCCAGAAAAATTTAGATTGAATTACGAGGAAAGTTCTAAATTATTAAAAGAAAAGATTCAAAAAGCTCAAGAACTTTTATTAAAAATAAAAGTTTCTGAACAAATACTACGCTTAGCTACTAAAATAGTAGAGGAAGCTCATACAGTTGGGAATAGAGCAGAAATAATTTTGATTGAAACGGCTAAGGCAATAGCAGCTTTTGAAGGAAGAATATACTTGAATATAGAAGATTTAAAAGAAGCAGCAGAATTTGTACTGCCTCATAGAGTAAGAAGAGTAGAAGAAGAAAAGGAAAATAATTTCCAGGAAGAACCAAATGTAGATAATCAAGATGATAAAAAAAATGAAAATAAAGATGAGAATATAGATGATAATAGAAACTCTGAAGAGAAAGAAGAGCCAGAAATAGAGAAAAATGAAAAATGTGAATCAGAAAGTGAATTAGAAGAGAGTAGTCAAGAAAATAGTAAACCTGATGAAAATTTTGAAGAAAATTATGATATAGGTAAGATTTTCAAAGTAAAAGAAATTATTGATACAGGAATGTTTGATCATAAAAAAAGAAAGGGTATAGGAAAAAGATGTAAAACAAAAACTTCATTATTGAAGGGAAGATATGTAAAAAGTATTAGACCTAGAGGGAAGATACTAGATTTAGCTTTTGATGCAACAATAAGAGCTGCTGCACCATATCAAAAATTTGATAAAGAAGAAGGGTTAAAAATAAAAATTTCCAAAGAGCACATTAGAACTAAAGTAAGAGAACATAGAACAGGGACAACAATAGTATTTGTAGTAGATTCAAGTGGTTCAATGGGTGTAAAAAAGAGAATGGAAGCTGTAAAGGGAACAATTATGTCGCTATTGAAAGATGCCTATGAAAAGAGAGATAAAGTAGGGATGGTTTCTTTTAGAAGAGATAGAGCAGAAGAGATATTACCAATTACTAGAAGTATTGATTTAGCACAAAAAAAATTGAAAAATTTAGTAACAGGAGGAAAAACTCCACTTACAGAAGGTTTATTAAAAGGATATTCAGTTTTGAAAAGAGAGATGAGATTGGATAAAGATATATTACCAATAATGGTAATACTTTCAGATGGAAAGGGAAATTTCTCAAAAAATGGAGAAGATCCAATAAAAGAGAGTATAAAAGTAGCAAGAAATATGAGTAAGGAGAAGATAAAAATTGTTGTTGTGGATACAGAAGAGGGATTTGTAAAGCTAGAATTAGCTAAAAAATTAGCAGAAGCTCTTTCAGGCGAATATTATAGACTAGAGAATTTGAAAAGTGACGATCTCTTAACAATAGTAAAAGATAAAATATAAATACATAGAGGGATGAAATGTATAAAATAATAAATACAACAGATTTTATAGATAATGAAAAATTAAAAGGTATTTTAGAAAAATATTCAAAAAAATATGGAATAGATTATTTTGAGCTAATAAAATATAGTGATGTAGATAATAAACCATTAAAAGATAAAATTAAGGGCTATCATTTGAGATTTTTTCCAACTTGGTTAGATCTTTATTTATGCAATCAGAAAGAGATTTTTTCTAGACTCATAGATGAAAATACAATCAGAGGGTTGTGTGGTGGAATCACGAAGGAAGAGATGTTAGATTATTATAGGAAAGAACTTGAAATAGCTAAAGAATTGGAAGTTGAATATGTAGTACTCCATGCTTGTAATATAGATATATTTGAAAGTATGACTTATAATTTTAGATTTTCTGACAGGCAGATTTTAGAGAAGACAGTAGAGTTTATAAATGAGATTTTTAATGAGGAAAAATATTCATTTGCTTTACTTTTGGAGAACTTATGGTGGCCAGGCCTAAAATTAAACAATTATGAAGAAGTAGATTATTTGATGAAAAATATAAGATATAAAAATATTGGTTTTATGTTGGATACAGGTCATATGCTAAATACAAATTTGGAATTAAAAAATTCTAATGAAGCAGTGGAGTATATATTAGAAAATATCAATAAATTAAAAGAGTATAAAGAATTGATATATGGAGTTCATTTGAATTACTCATTATCAGGAGATTATGTAAAAAATAGTATAGAAAACAATTTGAATAAAGAATTAAGAGTAGATGAAGTATTACAAAATATCTATTATCATATAAGTAAAATAGATTACCATGATCCTTTTGAAAATAGTGGAGTAAGAGAGATATTAAAAAAATTACCATTGAAATATTTAGTCTTAGAATTATTAGGAAAAACTCAAGAGGAAATTGAAGACAAAATAAAAAGGCAACAAAAGCTTTTATAGTGTTGGAAAAATATAAAAAACTAAATACATATTAAAAAAACAATATAAAAATCACATTTGAAAAGTATTTTTATTAAAATAAAATTGACAATTTAAAACAATTGTAATACAATAAGTTGTTATTAGGTGCGAAAGCTTAATAGAGGAAGATGGGT
>JAHHTB010000237.1 GCA_020024855.1 Fusobacterium sp. | reverse complement strand
GATAAGGGGATTATTTATATAAGTGGTGAAAAAAGAAAGGTTTTAAGAATAAAAAAATATTTGGAAGAACTAGATAGTCATAATAAGCAAGTTAGAATTACAGCACAGATTTTAGATGTAACAGAAAATTTATTTGAAGATTTAGGTTTCTCATGGCTCTATGGGGGAAATACCGAAAAATCAAAAAATAGTATTAGTACTGGGGTACTTACAAATTCATCTACCTTAGGGGTAGGCTCTATTTTTTCTTCAGTTTTTACTCTTATAAAAAATTTTAATAATGATGAAGATATTTTAAAAGTGAGTTTTAATCTTTTACAAGGAACTCAAGACTTAACTATAAGTGCTGTTCCATCAATTGTAACTACAAGTGGTAAAGAAGGAATATTTAAAATAACAGAGGAGAGAATAATAGGACAAGAAAAAACAGAAAATGATGAGAATGGAAAAACAACTTATACTCCAATTTTTAGAGAGGCAGGTATAATTTTAAATGTTACTCCAGAAATAATGAAGGACAACACTATTATTTTAAAAATAAATCTTGAGACAAGTGATTTTAAAATGCAAAATTATATAAGTGATGAGAATGATTCAAATAATTCAGAAAATATAGGAGGTTCAAAAATTTCAAGGAATATAGAAACAACAGTAAGATTAAAAAGTGGTGATACAGTATTTATTGGTGGATTGAAAAAGGGAATTATTCAAAATTCAGAAAGTAGAGTTCCTTTTATATCTTCTGTTCCCGTTATAGGAAATCTTTTTAAGAATAGTTCTGAAAGAAAAGAAGTAACAGATCTTTATATAAGATTAAAAGTTGATATTGTAAAAGATGGTGGATTTAGTGATGCAGGAATAGAAACTTTTCAGCACCTTTAATATTTCTTGATATTATTATGAATTATTAGTAAAATATAAAATGAAAAATCTATAAGTTTATAATATATTTTTGGAGGAAAAAGGTGAATAAAGAAAGATTATTAGAAATAATTTCAAATTTTAAAAAAGTAAGAATGGCTGTTATTGGTGATTTAATGATAGATGATTATATAATAGGGAATGTAGAAAGGATATCCCCAGAAGCTCCTGTACCAGTGGTCTCAGTAAAAGAAGAAAGATTTGTTCTTGGAGGTGCTGGAAATGTAATTAACAATCTTTCAACTTTAGGTGTAAAAACTTATTGTTATGGTGTAATAGGTGATGACATAGATGGAGATAGATTAAAAAAATCTTTAAAATTACTAGGTGTAAATACAGATGGATTAATAAGAAGTGAGGATAGACCAACAATAGTAAAAAGAAGAATTCTTGGTGGAAATCAACAACTTCTTAGAATAGACTGGGAAGATCCAACAAATATAAATGAAATTTTAGAAGAAACAATTTTGAATAATTTAAGAAAAAATATAGAAAATATAGATGCTATAATTCTTTCAGATTATGATAAAGGAGTTTTAACAGAAAGAGTAGCTAAAGAAGCAATAAAACTTGCAAGAAAATATGGGAAGATAATAACAGTAGATCCAAAACCATCTAATATTATGAACTATATAAAAGCTTCATCAATGACACCAAATAAAAAAGAAGCTCTTGAATGTGCAAAACTTCCTAAAGGAACAGATATAGATGTAGTGGGAACAACTATAAGAGAGAAATTACAACTTGATAATCTTCTTCTTACAAGAAGTGAAGAGGGAGTAAGTCTTTATGATGAAAATGGAGTTTCAAATATTCCTACTTTTGCAAAAGAAGTTTATGATGTTACAGGAGCTGGAGATACAGTAATTTCTGTATATACTTTAGCAAAAGCAACAGGAGCAACTTGGACAGAGGCAGCAAGAATAGCAAATACAGCTGCAGGAGTTGTAGTTGGAAAAATAGGAACATCAACAGTAACAAAAGAAGAAATTATAGATTTCTATAATGAAATATATAAGGAATGGAATTAATATGATAAGAATTGGAAATGGTTATGATGTTCATAAGCTTGTAGATGGAAGAAAATTAGTTTTAGGCGGAATAGAAATTCCTCATGTAAAAGGGGTGTTAGGACATTCTGATGGAGATGTACTTATTCATGCTATAATGGATGCAATTTTAGGTGCTCTTGCTCTTGGAGATATTGGAAAACATTTTCCTGATACAGATATGAAGTATAAGGGAATAGATAGTAAAATTCTTCTAAAAAAAGTTTATGAAATTATGACAGATAAAGGTTATAAAATAGGAAATCTTGATTCTATAATAGTTGCTCAAAAACCTAAATTAAAAGATTATATAGATAGCATGAGAAAAACTATTGCAGAAATTCTTCATGTGGAAGTTGAAAATGTAAGTGTTAAGGCAACAACTGAAGAAAAGTTAGGATTTACTGGAGAAGAACAAGGGATTAAATCTTATTGTGTAGTTTTATTAAATAAAATTTAATGAAGATATTAAAAATAAGCAGAAGATATAAATTTATTTTCTGCTTAATTTTTTATAAAAATGTGA
>JAHHTB010000236.1 GCA_020024855.1 Fusobacterium sp. | reverse complement strand
TCCTTTATATGTTCTTCTCCTAAAACATCTTTTATTTCCATATCATAACTTTTAAAATCATTTTCTTCAAAACTCTCCACAAATAATATATCTTTTTGTCTTACTGCTGTTGAAGATACTATCCTTCCATTTGATTTTATTAATCTATTAGTTGGAGATAATATATCTGAATATAGATTAACCTCCTCATCTACCTTTTTCCACAACTCATATTCCTTAGCTTTTACTTTTAATGAACTATAGGCTTTTACTTTTTCTTTTACTATACTTTTTAAAGCATTTTTTCTAAATTCTAGTCTTATGATATTCGGCATTATATTTCCTGAATCTCCCATAAATACTAAGAAATTATTTACATTATGAAATATGAAAGCTATATCTTTTTTCTCTTTAATATTAATATGTGAAGTAACTTTTCCACCACCATAAGTTTTAGAATAATCTGGCTTCTGTCTTTCTTCAAAAACAATTATTTCGTTAAATAAATTTTTCTCTTTTAGATTAACAAGTACCTTTTGTCCAATCCAATCTCCATTAAAGTACCCTCCAACAAAGTCTTCATTCATAAAATAATTTATAATATCTTCACTATTGACTTTTCCTTTTCTTTTTTCTTTCAAAAGATCTAAAGATGTACTATAAAAATCTTTCAATCTTTCTTTAGAAACTTTATATTTTTCTTCATTTATTGAAAATATTTTTTTCTGAAATAAGCTAGGAAGATAGTCATATAAGAAAAATTCATCTGTATGCAAAATACTTCCATATGCTCCTAGTCCATTCCAAGTTTCTGTAAATACTTTATCATCATTACAACACGCATAAAAGTGTACATACTGAGCAATAGCTCCAGCTAGACTATGTCCAGTTATATGGATATTTTTATCTTTTCCATACTTTGTTTTAATATATTCATAGAAAAGAACTGCTTCTACTTGCTGAATATCTGTTTTTTTTAAATAAATATTAAAATCTGTTATAAAATCCTCTGGAATGAGTTTATTATTATGTTTCACTTTATCCTCAGTTCCTCTATATGCTATCATTATGTCATTTTCTCTTTGGAAAGCTACTCCAAAGAAACCACTCTCTTCATATCCTTTCAAAAGTTCTGATGGAAAGAATTTATTTTGAATAATTTCTCCAGTTGCACAGTCTAGATATTCCCAACCTTCTAAAATCTTTCCAAATAAAGGGTTTCTATCCTTATTTTTTTCATCAGTAGAATAAACTAAAAATAGTCTTTTATCTTCTCCATGATATGTATATTGTTCTAATTTCCCTTGTTTATCTCCTATTGTTTCATTACTTGGATAATGAGATGGTTCATCATAGAAGTCTGTTTTTATTTGTGATATATATTCTGGAATAAATAATAATTTTTTAATTTGAGTGGTATCTTCTTCAATATCTTTTAAATTATTCCAATGTAAATATGATAACTGTGCCATTAGTGCATAATTAATATCTGGTAATTTATTCATTATTATCCTCCAATTTTTATATAATTATCTTTTAATAAGCTCCCCTCAAATTTTTGAGAATTATACTCTTTTAACTTCTCATCTTTAAACCATATTCTTAATGTGGTATATTTATTATTAAAACCTATATCTTTATAAAATACATTTACTAATGCTATTTTCTCCTCTTTACTTATTTTTTCCTTGGCTTTTATCTTCTCCAATATCTTCTTTATATCCTCTCTTTCTCTAAAGGGTGGATATACTTGATAAGCTACTAAGTTATACTCTTCAAAGAAACTATTATCCCTTATATATACTTGTAAATAGGTTTTTAAATTTATTTCATCTTGTAAAAACTTAGCAAATTCATAAGTTTTCTTTTTCATTTCTTCTTTATTAATATCTTCCAATCTATCTACAAATACATTTACTATTGTAGAGTATGCTCCACCTTTATTTTCAAAAGAAACATCTTGCCACATTATTTTTAAAAATTCTTTATAACAATCAGTAGGAAGCCAATAATTATTGTTTAAAACACTTAACTCTCCAAATATCTCTTTCATCTTTTCTTCTATTGGCTTATCTACCTCTATTTTTAAAAATAAAGCTTCATAATTATCTAAATATTCCCAACCATCACTTTCATTCTCTAAGGCTAATTCTAAACCAAAAGGATAATTTAATTTCTCTAATCTATCGCTATATAATATTCCTCTATATCTTATACTAGTAGTTAAATCAAATTTATAATCCAATCCTTGAATAAAGTAAAAGTTATCTTGAGGAAATTTCTTTTTAAAGGTATCAATTACTGTTTCATTTTTTCCTGCAAACAAAGATAATGATAAAAATATCATAGTAAATATCATTAATATTTTTCTTTTCATAAAATCACAGCCCCCTATTTTTATTTATCTTTGAAAAGCTACTCCAAAGAAAACACTATCTTTATATCCTTTCGAAAGTTCTGAATGTAAATATGATAACTGTGCCTTAGTGCATAATTAATATCTGGTAATTTATTCATTATTATCCTCCAATTTTTATA
>JAHHTB010000235.1 GCA_020024855.1 Fusobacterium sp. | reverse complement strand
ACAAAATTCCTCATTGCTTTTTTCAGTACAACTTCTAATATCATTTATTCTAAAATCAATTGTTTCAGTTCGTGAAAAAATATCTAAAAATAAATTTCTATTAGAATCGAGTTCTTTAATTAAATAAATTTTATCTTTTTTTACTTCAATACGAAATCTAAAATAATATCTTTTAATTTCGTCAATATTTTTATTTTCCGAAATCTCATCATTACTAAGAATATTTTCTGTTTTTATTTTTAATAATTCTCCATTAGAATATTTTTCTTTTGATATATCTTCAGGGCTCAAGGAATAAATTATGAATTCTTCATTTGCTATTGATTCTTCTTTAGAAAATTTAACTTTCAATCTCTTTGGATGAAATGTTGAAATGAAACAATTCTCGTTAAAAATACCTTCTATCAAATTAGAATTTGAGGAAATAAGATG
Organism: Fusobacterium sp.; assembly: GCA_020024855.1. Classification (GTDB taxonomy): domain Bacteria; phylum Fusobacteriota; class Fusobacteriia; order Fusobacteriales; family Fusobacteriaceae; genus Fusobacterium_B. The sequence continues at coordinate 2,096 of JAHHTB010000235.1, read as the reverse complement.
TCCTAAATCACTCCATTTACTTTCTTCAAAAGGTAAGTACATGTAAATCTCTTTTATTTTATCTATTTTATCAACCATTAAGCCAAAATCAAAAACAAAAGTTTCTAAAGGATGATTTTTTTTCCATAAATTTATATGAATATCTAAATTAACTTTTTCTTCTTTTTTTTCTCGTGGTACATACCATAAAACAAAACTTCTCATAATTTTTCTCCCTCTTTATACTAAAAATTATAAATTTCCTTCAAAAATATATTTTACTGCTCTCCCAATTATTTTTACTGATTCTGATTTATCAGATGTAATATAAATATCTTCATAACTAGAATTTATACTTTTAAGAATCATTAGATTAGCTTCTTGCTTTACAATAACTCTTTTTATATATACTTCATCATCAACTTTTACAACATAAATTTTATTTTCAATATAATCAACTTGGTATGGATCTACAACAACATATGCTCCGTCTGGAATTTGTGGTTCCATTGAATCCCCAGTAACTTCAATTAAATAACATTTTTCATTAAATCCATTTTTTCTTATAAGTTTATTATATAAAGGTTGATTGCTAAAATTTATATATCCATTTCCAGCACTAGCTTTTGCCATTACTGGTATCCAAATCATTTCTTCATCAACCATATTTACATTAGATTTTTGCTCTGTATTATTTTTTATTTTTTTTAATGAATCAGGCATTTTATCTTTTTCTAAAATTTTTAAAACTTTCTCTTTCTCAGAAGTAGAAAAATTAAATTTTTTAAAAAAAGCCTCAATAAATTTATAAGAAGGACTTCTTTTCCCTGTTGTATAGTGACTTATTAATCCTGTTGAATAACCTACTTCTTTTGCAAAATTTTCTATTTTATAATTATTTTTTTCTAAATAATCACTTAAGTATTTTCCAAATTCATTAGACATAATCGCCTCCTTAAAACCAATTATTATACTATAATTATAGCTTAAATTATACAAAAAGTAAAAAACTACTTGACTTTTATTTATACACAAAGTATAATTTAAAATATAAATATACTTTTTGTATAAAGAATATAACTAAGGAGATAATAATGACAGAAAAAGAAATGATGTTAATAGAAATTGAAAGAGTAGCAAAAGAACTTACTGACTTTGAAGTTACTAGAGATGAATCAGGAATAGCTTTAAGAAGAGAAGGAGATACAAAAATTCGTTTGGATTTCTATCTTAACAATATAGATGAAATGCAATTAGAAAATGAAGTTGCTTTTGTTTTTTTAGAAAAAGTAGGAGAAGAAGAATATAAAGAATTAGCATTTAAATTACTTGTATTAGGATATTCAGTAAATTTTGGAGGAATGATATAAATGAAAGAAATGGTATTTGAGAACAGATGCATAGAAAAATTAGAAAGAGAATATGAGCCTTTGAATATTATCAAAGGCTTAGAATATGATGAGAAAAAAAGAAATGAATACTTTGATGAAATGGAAAATAGAAAACTTGAAAGCTGGAATGCAATAGGAATAGCATTTATAACAATTATAGCTCTTCCTTTAATGGCATTATTAATATAAGGAGGATTTATGAAGTTAAATAGGAAATCTAAAAAACAAATTTTAGCTGAAAGAATTAATTTAATAAAAAGAACTAAAGTATCAGTGATAGACTATCCAGCAACTTTAGATTTAAAATTTTATACTGCTTCAATAAAAATATTTAAGAAAATAAAAAGGAAGGATAAGAGAAGAAGATTATATGAAAGAACTTTTTAATGGTAAATATACTTTAGAAAAAGATAATAATCTAGAACAACAACTTTTTAAAAAGTTAACGGGAAATTTAATGATTTTATCAAAAGAGTATGATTTAGATACCCATATCAGTATGTTCCTTATTCAAGGAATATGGGATATTAAAATTAATGGTATCAAATTTTCTGGAACTGATTTAGAAGAGGTTCTAAAAAAAGCAATAGAATATTTTGATTTATCAAACTTTAGAAATAAAAAAGAGAGGGTAATAATGGAAAATTTAGAAATTCTTGTTAAAAGAGAAGCATACAGTTCATATAAAAATAAATTAGAGAAAAGTTTAGAAGTTAAAGATATTAC
>JAHHTB010000234.1 GCA_020024855.1 Fusobacterium sp. | reverse complement strand
TTTTTTATAAAATATCTTTAAAATATTCTTTTACTGTTTCTAAAACTCCATTATTATTGTTATCTTTCTCTGTTATAAAGTTTGAGATCTCCTTTAATTTAGGGTGAGCATTCTTCATTGCATAGCTATATTTTCCAGATTTCATCATGGAATAATCATTTAAGAAATCACCAAAAATCATTGTTTCATCATACTTAATACCAAGATTTTTTTGAGCCATTTCAACAGCTGTTCCCTTACTAGTATCTAGCTTTCCTAGATCTAACCATACATTACCAGAAACTACAACTTGGAATTTTTCCTCCAGGTCTTTAAAATAAGTATAACTATTTTTTTCTGCTCCAATAAAATCACAAATTGCTATCTTAAATATCTCATCATTGATTTCACTTAAATCATCAAGTATCTCAATTTTATTATAATACTTAGTAATTTCACTTTTAAAATCGTATTTATCATTTAGAAATACAGATTTTTCAACAAATGCTGATGTTTTTCCACAGAGTACAGGAAGAGCTCCATTTATATTTTTACAAATCTCTAAAAGAGATAATATATCTTCTTTTTTCATAGTATTTGAAAAGATTTCCTTTTCTTTATACATAACACAAGCACCATTTTCAGAGATAAAAAGCATATTATCCTTTATATCTCTAAATCTTTCAGCAAGATTACAATAAGGTCTTCCACTAGCTACTGCAAAAATAATACCATTTTCAGTTAATTTTTTCTGTATTGTCCAAAATTCCTCACTAATCTCATTTCTGTCATTTAGTAGAGTTCCATCCATATCAGTAATTATTAATTTAATCATGTTTTTACCTCTTTATATTTTTTAAATTTTTTATATTATAACATAAATTAATATTTTTTTGAAAGAGGATTATAACATTTCATAAAGATATAAGAAAATATTAGAGTTAATAGTTCGGCAACAAACATTGTTAACCAAATACCCTTTATACCTAAAAACTTAGGTAAAAGAAGTATGCAGATGATCAAAAATAACATTCCACGTAATATAGTTATGATAGTAGAGATTTTAACTTGATCTATGGCTGTAAAATATCCAGCTGTAAAGATATTAAAACCACAGATAACATAGGCAAAACTGTAGGCAGTGAGAGCACTCTTAGTCAAGACTATGTCATTACTATCTGTTAAAAAGATAGATACAATTTCATAGGAGAAAAGATTGATTAGGGCGTAGAATAGTACACCTAAAGATCCTAAAATGAAAAAACTTTTTTTGATGATTTCAAAAATCTTATCATATTCTTTTGCTCCAAGATTGAAACTTAAAACAGGTTGTACTCCCTGATTAAAACCTATCATTGTCATTGTAATGAATGAAGAGATATAACCTATTATACCAAAAGCAGAAACTCCTTTATCACCAAGCTCTTTTAAAATGACTAAATTAAAAACAAAAGTTGATATACCTATAGAGATTTCAGCTAAAAATTCAGCAAAACCAACCTTTATAATTTTAAAAAGATTTAAAAGAGAGAATTTAATTTTAACAAATTGAATTCTATTTGTTTTAAAAAAGATATAGAAGAAAAATAGAGATGTAGTAATTACTTGAGATATTCCAGTGGCAAAAGCAGCACCTTTAATTCCCCAATGGAAAATAACTACAAAAATATAGTCAAGTAAAAGATTTACAATTCCACCAATTATAACACAGATAGTTGGGTATACAGGATTTCCATCAACTTTAATATAAATTTCTAGAGCATAACCAGTCATATAGCATACACAAAATAAAATAATTACACTTAAATACTCCTTGACATATGGATATAGTGTTCCACCACCACCTAAGAAATGTATTATAGGATCCATAAAAATAGTTATAAGAATGGATATGAGTATTCCACAACTTAATAAAGAGTAAACAGCAAGAGTAAAAATTTTATTTCCAGCTGTTCAGTCACCTTCACCATAATGAATAGCAATCATTGTAGAACTTCCAACAGCTATCATTATTCCAATAGCAAAGGTAAGATTAAGAAGAGGCATAGTGATATTGACTCCAGCAAGACCCAAAGCACCAACAAATTTTCCTATGAACATTCCATCCACCATAGTATAGATAGTGAAAATCCACATAGACACAACAGATGGAATAGCGTATCTTAAAATTGTCCTAAAAACTGTTTTTTCTTGTTTCATATAAGATCACTCCCAATTAAAATAAATTATATATACTATTGTAAACCTTAGAATAGTTCAAGAGTCAAGAAAAATATGATATAATATATCTGAGGTGGATATATGAAAAAATTATATAAAATAGGAGATATAAGTAGACTTTATGGTATAAGTAATGATATTTTAAGACATTATGAAAAAATAGGATTATTAATACCAGATATAAGAGGGGAAAATGGCTATAGGTACTATTCGGAAAAACAACTTTGGAAATTAAATAATATTCGAAGTTTAAGAGGATTAGGGTTAGGATTAAATGAAATAATTGATTTTTTAAATAATAGAAGTGTAGAGAAAACTAAAGAGTTGATAGATTTTCAA
>JAHHTB010000233.1 GCA_020024855.1 Fusobacterium sp. | reverse complement strand
GAAAAAATAACTGTATTTAACATTATAAAAATTAATAAAATTATTTTCTTCATAAAAACCTCCTTAGCAATTTAAAACTGTTCTTAATATTTTTATTCTAACACAAAAGTTTTGTTATTTCTAATTTAAAAAGTAAGAATAACATTAATCTCTTTTTAATATTTTTATATTTGACACTTAAAAACTTTAATATCTTTTAATTTGTTTTTCTTAAATTAATTATATTTTTCTACAAACAAAATATTTGACTATCTAAATAATTGATGTTAAAATTAAAATACTTTATTTTAAATTTTAAAAAACAGAAAGGGAATTTTATATGAAAAAAATAACGTTACTATCATTTATTATTTCAGCTAGTATTTTTGCATCAAATACTGAAAAGGCTGAAACTGTCAAACTGGACAAGAGTATTATAAATCCTGACTACATTGAAGTTGAAAAATTAAAATCAACAAAAAATGTAATAGTTATCAACAAACAAGATATTGATGAAAAAGGTTATACTTCTGTTTCTCAAGTTTTAAATGATGTTCCGGGAATAACTGTAGGAACTAGTTCTTGGGGAGAAATTGATATAAGAGGACAAGGGGACCAAGCTGCTAAAAATATTCAAGTAATGGTTGATGGTGCTCCTGTTACTGCTCTTGTCAATCACCCATTTACAATGAATTATGATGTTGTACCTGTTGAGCAAATAGAGAAAATAGAAGTTATCCCTGGTGGAGGTTCTGTTCTATATGGAAGTGGAACTGCTGGAGGAGTTATTAACATCACAACAAATTTAAAATCTATGGATAAGCCAGTTAATAAGGTTGGATATGAATTTACCATTGATAAAGAAAAAAAGTATTACACTAATCTTGGAACTAAAATAAATGATGATTTAACAGTTCAATTTAATTATTCAAATAGTAAAAAAGACTGGTATTTTGTAGATACTTACACAAATAGTGAATATTTTTCAGGAGGTTTTCGTTACAAAATTTCTGATAACCAAGCTTTTACTTTTAAATATAGTAAACTAGAGGAAGATGGACAATTTATAAAAACTGTTAGTAAAAGTAATCTTGAAAAATATGGACATGAATACAAACCAGACTATTCTAATGTGACTGTTGGGGTAGATGAACATGGTATGAAGATACTTAAAAGAAAAAGAATGTATCTTTCAAGCAATAGAGAAGAAGACAACTTTAAAGGTACTTATGCTTTAAATATAACTGATGATGTTACTTTATCAATAGATGGATTTAAAGTAAAAGGATATTTTACAAACAATGATGATGAAGATACAAAAATGTATTATGATACTATTGGAAGTAAGGCAAAGTTAAATATAAAATACGGAGAAAAAAGTAGTATCTTATTTGGAGCAGATTATTTTAAACAAAAAGCAAGTCTTGGATATAATGATTATAGAAGTAAAAAAGTTTCTGAGGGAGATGTAGCTGTAAATGGACAAATAGTAGAGGATAATTTTATAAAATATAATGGTAAACTTGCATATAAAGAAGTTCCATTAACTTTTAATTATGAAAAACTTACAAAGGCAATTTATTTCTTAAATGTTTCTAAGATATATGATTTTGAGTTTACTCAAGGGGTTAGATATGATGTAACTGATTGGAATTTTGATAAAAATGCAGCTGATGGAAAAGGAGAGGAAACAAGCCATAGAGTAAATCAAAACTATGAAGTTTCAGCAGCCTATAATTATAGGGATACTGGAAAAGTTTTTGCTAGATATGAAAGAGGATTTACTGGTCCTGATGGACAACAAATTTCTGATAGAATAATAGATGCAAATGGAAATAAAATCTATGTAAAAACTGATGCTGAAGATGAAATTTTTGATATGTATGAAGTTGGAATAAGAGATTATATTCTTGGTTCTGCAATAAGTCTTACTGGTTTTTATACAAAAACTGATAATCAGATGAATAGAGTTTATGTAAATGGAATAAAAGAATCTAGAACTGTAAACTATTTAGCAACAGAAAGATATGGAGTAGAATTTACTGCTAATCAAGTTTTTGGAAAACTTTCTTTAGAAGAAGGATACACATATTTAAAAGGAAAAAGTAGCTATAATGATAAAGGAAAACAAGCTCTTGAAGAGGGAAAAAGAATTGATTGGTCTGATAGTGGACTTCAAAAAGTTCCTAAACATATGATTACAATAAAAGCTGATTATAATATTACTGACAATCTTGTAACAGGAGTGGCATGGAAATATACAGGAAGTTATAACAATTATTATAGTGAGGCAAGTAGAGAAGAAGACGATGTTGTTAAATCCCATACTGTTGTAGATTTTTCTATAAGATATAATAATCCTAATGGTATAAGTGTGTATGGTGGAATTAATAACTTATTTAATGAAACATACTATGGATATACTACTGCTGGACAATACGGAAGTGTTGTTCCTGAATTTGGAAGAACTTATTATGCTGGAGCAAGTTATACATTCTAGCATAGTATAAATTTATTTTATAAAGACTAACCGTCAGGTTGACGGTTAGTCTTATTTTAATTTAACT
>JAHHTB010000232.1 GCA_020024855.1 Fusobacterium sp. | reverse complement strand
TCAAGAAGAGCAACTCTCTTTTTAATCTCCTTACCTATAAGTAGCAATATTACAGCTATTGCCAATGTTTCAGTCATATTAAATGTATATTCAAACATAAAAAACCTCCTAAGAATAAAAAATCTCTTAAGAAGAATATAACTCATTATGAGTTAAAAAGTCAATGATTTACTATATGCATTATTTTTATGAAATAAATAAAAATAATATATAATCAGAAAGGAAAATTACAATTTTGAATAAAATATAGAAAAAATTAATCATTTGAACTGTTTGAAAAGAGAAAAAAATATAAAGAGTGTTTTAAAATAGTTTTTTCCCTCATAGTATAACTAATTTAATCAATGATTCATATATAAAAAATATAATTTTCTAAAAAAATATTAAACTGTTAAATGATATTAGAATATAAGTTTTAATCCTCTCTCTACACAAGTGATATGAATAGGAGATATAGGTCCAGTTTCTCCATCAATATCAGACTTTATAGTAGGATCAGAATATTCAACTTTAAAGTTATTACTTTTAAAGTGAATAATATCCTTAGGTTTTTCAAGATGCTCTGATCTAAAAAATTCAAAGAATGAAAGAAGAGCTAGACGAAGATTCTCTCCTTTTAAGATTATGACATCTAAAAGTCCATCATTTATCTCACTTTTATATGATATATTTATATTTCCGGCAGTTTTTCCATTAAAAGTAAAGAAAATTAAGGCATTACCCTCATAGAAAAAGTCATCAGCTACCACTTTAATATTAAGCTTTCTTAGTGAAGGTAACTCCTTAATACCATTTAAGTAGTAAGCTAATTTTCCTAAAATATTTTTTAAATGAGTGGGAGTTTTTTGAGAAACATCTGTAAATACCCCAAAACTAAAGACATTTATAAAATACTTGTCATTTGCTTTTCCTAAATCAATCTCGTGGATATTTCCAGCTAGTATTTTATCACAAGCCTCCCCAATATTAGAAGGCATTTCTATAAATTTAGCAAAATCATTGGCAGTTCCAACAGGTAGAATAGCTAATGGAATATCTAGTTGCTTTGCTTTCATAAGATTGATAATTTGATTGATTGTACCATCTCCACCAGCTCCTAGAATATGGTGATAACTATTATCTAGATCTAAAAATGCATTTGCTAAATTTTGCTCCTCAGAGATTCTGAAGGGAATAATAGTATACCCTTTTGCTTGATATTTCTCAATAATTGTATCTAAGTTTTTTGTAACAATTCCCTCACCTGAGAATGGATTGTATATAAATTTTACTTTTTTCATAAAGCATTTTTCATATCTTTTATAAAAAATAGTAAAAGATAGAATTTTTAACCTCCCTATTTGTAAAATATTAGATAAAAGTTATTTGTTTATTATCTCATTTAATAACTTTAACGTTTCTTCTAAAATGTATTCTTTATTTTCAAATTTTAAATAATCTTCTTTTTTTCCGATAACAATTTTGTATAAATCAGACTTAGGAGCAAATATTGTGAGAGTATCTTTATCTTCAGTATAAAGTCCTAAAGTTGGAATATTGAAAACAGAAGCAAGATGAATAATACCAGTATCAACACTAAAGAGACAACTACAGTATTTAATCAAAGCTGCAGCTTCTAAAATACTTTCAGTTTTAGGAAGAAGATGAACATGCTTTAAATTAAGAAATTCCACTTTTCTTTTGATTTTTTCGTAGATAATAGGAGTTGTTAAAATATATAGTTCAATATTGTTATTCAGTTTAGGAAGTTCTTTGAAAAAATATTCAATATCTTCGTCACAAAGGCATCTATTTTGAGCACTTCCTAAAAAATTAAAAATAATATTAATCTTATTTTTATTAAAATAGTTTTCAAATTTTGTTTCAAGGGGGCCTAAAAATAATTCATACTTTTTATTAGAGGTGTTAATACCTAAAACTTCTAAAGGCATCATATTTATGTCAACAGCATGATAAATAGCAGAGCCATCAATATATTTATCGAATATAGTTAATTCATCTTTTTTTATTCCAAATTTTTCCATTCTGTAGCAACCAATTAAATATCTTGGCTTCATAATTTTTAAACTAAGAATATGAAAAAATCTAACATTTCTTGTAAAATCAAAATATAAATCGTATTTTTTTCTAATTTTAAATGATGAAAACAAGTTATGAATAATTTTATATATTTTTATTTTTGAAAACCTACTAATTTCAGTTGAAGAGATTACATTAACATTTGGATGATTGATAAGTAATGATTCGCACCCTTTAGCAACAGTAACATCAATTTTTATATTTTTATTTAATTCTGAAAAGGCTCTAAACATAGGAGTCTTAGTAATAATATCTCCAACCCGCCCTCCACCAATTAAGATAGAATTAATTTTTTTTAAATCGATTTCTTCTCTTTTTTTATGACCTATTAATTTAATAAAAAATCCTCTCATGACAAAACTCCTTTTATAAAATATTAGTTATTAAAATTATAAACTAAAGATAAAAAAAAAACAATAGATATAACTATGATATAATAGGATATTTAAATAAAGTATGATATAATGAACATATTAGAAG
>JAHHTB010000231.1 GCA_020024855.1 Fusobacterium sp. | reverse complement strand
TCAGTTGAAGCACCAGCACCTGTAAAAAATACAACATAATTACTTTCTTTTAATATATCTGCAAGTCTTTTAAAATTACTTTCCATAAAGTGAACCTCCTATGTTTATAAAATTTATAGCTTAGTTTTTGAATTTTACTTTAATTAAATTATACTATATTTTTTATATTTGACATAATAGATTTTCATATGTAAAATGGTGATACTTAAAATTAATTAATAAGATTTTTCAGGAGGTAGAAACATGATACATTTAGAAAACCTTTTAAAAGATGATAAAGAAGTATTTGATGCAATAGAAGCAGAGAGAATTAGACAAAATGAAGGTATAGAGCTTATAGCTTCAGAAAATTTTGTATCTCCATCAGTTTTAGAAGCAGCTGGAAGTGTGATGACAAATAAATATGCAGAGGGATACCCAGATAAAAGATATTATGGTGGGTGTGAATGTGTTGACATAGTTGAAAAGTTAGCAATAGAAAGAGCAAAACAACTTTTTGATGTAAAATATGTAAATGTACAACCTCATTCAGGTTCACAGGCAAATATGGGAGTGTATAAGGCACTTTTAAATATTGGAGATTCTATTCTTGGAATGAGACTTGACCATGGGGGACATTTGACACATGGAAAAAATGTAAATTTCTCTGGAAAAGATTATACAGTATATTCTTATAGTGTAAAAAAAGATGATGAGTATATTGATTATGATGAAGTTGAAAAAATTGCTATGGAAGTAAAACCAAAGTTAATAATTGCTGGAGCAAGTGCATATCCAAGAATAATTGATTTCAAAAAATTTAGAGAGATAGCTGATAAAGTTGGGGCATACCTTATGGTAGATATGGCTCACATAGCTGGACTTGTTGCAACTGGAGAACACCCAAGTCCAATTCCTTATGCTGATGTTGTAACAACTACAACTCATAAAACTTTAAGAGGTCCACGTGGTGGAGTTATTATGACAAACAACGAAGAAATTGCAAAAAAAATAGATAAGGCAATTTTCCCAGGAATACAAGGTGGTCCTTTAATGCATATAATTGCTGCTAAGGCTGTTGCATTTAAACAAGCACTTTCACAAGAATTTAAAGAGTATCAACATCAAATTGTGAAAAATGCAAAAGTTCTTGCTGAAACTTTAGAAAAAGGTGGATTGAGATTAGTTAGTGGTGGAACAGATAACCACATGATTCTTGTTGATTTAAAAAGTTCAAAAGGTTTAACAGGGGCAGAGGTTGAAAAGGCTCTTGATAAAGCTGGAATTACAGTAAATAAAAATGGAATTCCTTACGATACAGAAAAACCTATGGTAACAAGTGGAATAAGAATAGGTACACCAGCTGTAACAACAAGAGGAATGAAAGAAAAAGAGATGGAAGAAATCGGAAGATTTATTCTTGAAACAATAGAAAATATTAACAATGAAGAAAAACTTGCTGAAATTAAAGGTAGAGTAAAAGAGCTTTGCTTAAGATTTCCACTTTATAAATAATTAGATATTAAATAAAAAAGACTGTTGTAAAATAAAATTTACAGCAGTCTTTTTTTATATTATAAGGATTATGAAAAACTAGAATTTTTTAGTCAAAATTATTTTTGGCACTTATGCTCTCCACCGTTAGCACATTTGTGGTGGTGGTGATGTTCATGCTCATGGTCGTGGTCATGATGATGGTGTGAACAAGCTTCCCCATTTGAAACTAATTCTCCTTTTAAGTATACAGCTAAAACATCTTCAATATTTCCAGATGCTCCAAGAATAACACCAATATTATTTGCAGTTAAAATTTCCATAGCTTTGTGTCCCATTCCACCAGTTATAACTACATTAGCATTTTGCTCAGCTATAAATTTAGGATATGCTCCATGTGTGTGTTCAGGTGCTTCAAGAACTTCTTTATTTATAACTTTTCCCTCTTCTAAAGTATAGATAGCAAATGCACCACTACTTCCAAAGTGTCCCTCAATAGTTACTCCATCATTTGTAGAAAAAGCTACTTTTAAAATTTTGTTATTCATCTTCATCATCTCCTGTGTATTTTCAATATAATCTGAATATGTGTTTTTTAGTTTGAGAGCTTGTTCGTATATTAAGGCTTCAACTATTTTTTTTCTTCCAGATGTAAGAAGTCTTTGAATTGTTCCACGAGAAACTTGCATAATATTCCCAGCTTCAATTTGACTTTTTTGTTCATAATCACAAAGTCTTATAACTTCAATTTCATCAACATCAAGCTCAATAACATCAAGTTCATCTAAAGAAATTCCCATTGGTTTGAAAATAGTTTCGCTAGTTAAAGCACGACAACATCTCACTTTTTTATTTCTTGGCATTGAAATCTCCCTGAAATTTATATTGTGCATATGCACAATATAATTATAGTACTACTCTATAAATTAGTCAATAGATTTTTAAATTTTATTATAAAAAAATAAGAACCCTGAAAATAAATTTCAAAGTTCTTACTTTATATTTAGATTTACTTGGCATTTTTATAAAAAATTAATCTCTTAGTGCTAATCCTATAAATACTATACTCACAGAGAGTTAAGACCTTAAAGCTAGTGGCATTAA
>JAHHTB010000230.1 GCA_020024855.1 Fusobacterium sp. | reverse complement strand
CTCTTATTTTTCCTTTTCCATTAGAAATTATATAATCTTTTTTTACATTATTATTACTATGTCTTTCTAATATATAAAGCTCCTCTTTTATATCTCCATATACAGTATATTTTTTAGAGCAAATAAGATTTCTATTGTCCTTATCAAAGAAATCTTCTTGAACAAGTTTATAATCTCTATTAAGTTTATTTTTTTGAATTATATTTTTAACTTTTCCATTTTCAAAAATAACAACTTCATCAATATCACCAGTACCATAACGGAAAACTGCTACCCCTGAATACGGTTTGTTAGTTAAGTAATCATAAATATCTCCATCATCTTCTGAATATAGACGGAATTGAGCACTTACTACTTCCCCCTCTTTAGCCATAATCTCTTTTACAGGTGGATATGCCACTTCATCATTTGATAAATATCCCCAACCAGGAAGAAGTCCTTTATATTTTAAAGTCATATCTTTTAAATAATAACTAATATTATCAAATTCCTGTTTATCTTTTAAAGCTTTTTCATTTTCTTTTTCTGTATACTTAGAAAGTTTTTTATTTATTTTGTTCATTTTTTCTCTAGCATCTTTTTTCTGAAGAACTTCTGCTTCATAAAGAAGTTTAAATTTTTCTTTTTTATCAACCTCTTTATATCCACAAGAACTAAGTAGAATACCAAGTGCTAAAACAGTAAGAATTTTTTTCATAATTATTCCTCCTCAGCTTCTCTCACTTTTTCTTCCTCTTTTTTATTTGTTAAAATAAATGATACTCCCATAAGAATAAGAGCTATTAAAAGTCCAACCCATGCAAATGAGAAACCTACATATCCTCTTACTTCACTTTCTAATCTCATAAATTGTATAAAAACATATAAGAATGTTGCTATAAATAATCCACCACTTATTGCAAACCCTGATTTAAAATAAAAATTATGTTTATTATAAGCTGAATATGCCACAAAAATTCCACTCATTACAATTAAAATAACTACAAACCAAATAGCAAAAACTTGTTTTGAAACGTCAACAAATTCTTGGAAATCTTTTAAGTTTGAAAGACTTGTTACTCCTATTCTCACCTTTAATCCAAAAAATGGAATATTTACACTAATAATTGGTAAAAAAGCTGAAAGAGCAAAAATAATTCCACCAATCATACCTATAAAGTGATAATTTTCTTTTTTTACATTGTTTCCTATCTTATCCTTAACTATCTCTTCAGATTTATTATAAATTTTTTCAACATTCTCTTTAAACTCTCCCTTTAAAATTTCCTCTGATTTATTACGGAAATTATTTAAAGTTCCTTTTAAATTTTCTTTATTTATTATAGACTTAGAATCTTCTATTGATATATAAGTTGTAAATTCTCCCTCAACTAAAGCCTTTTGAACTTCTACTATTCCTTTTGGAGTAGGAATTTCCATATTTTCATCTTTAATCTCTTGAAGTTTTATTTTTAATGTTCCAAGAGCAACCTTTTCTATTCCTTCTTCTCTCTCTGCTAAAGCTGTTATTCCTTCAAAATCTGGAAATCTAATTGCAAATTTTCCATTTTCAAGTTGTTTTACCACTACAATAAATTTATTAACTGTTTTTTCCATTTTTCGCTCCCCCTATTTTGCTATTCTTTGTCTAGACTGTCTTATTGGTGTATTTGTTTCCTCCGTTTTTACTTGTTCATTTACTACTTTTACTTCTTTTTTCTCCTCCACTACTGTTTTAGGAACAGAAGTTTTTCCCTTTGATGAAGATATATTTACTCTATGGGTAGATGAAATTAAAGTTCCGTTAGAATAGATACGAGTCATTACATTCTCTGGAACTATTCTTAAATCTCTTTTAAGTTTGTATTGTGAATAATTTCCATATAACTGACCAACACTATTTTTATCTATATAATTTTTTAAATATCCTCTTGAAACCTCTCTACCATTTAAATCATATATTGGAAATTCTGTTACCACTATAAGCATTCTTCCTGTTTGGTTATAAAGTTTTCCATTTAAAGATGCTTCTATTCCTGTTTTCTCTATATATTTTAAACTCATTTTATAATTTTCAAATTTAAAATTATTACCTGGTGGTATAGGAAGTTTTATAGTAGATGGAGTATCTCCTTTCATCTTCTCTATCATATCAGAAACATTATTAACTCCTGTTTCTATTCCATTTGAAATTGATGTCATAACATTATCTACATCTGCACTACTACACCCTGTTATAAATAAAGCTAATAAAAGATTAAAAAAAACAAATTTCTTTTTCATTATATCTTCCTCTCTATCTTAGTCTATATTTTCTGCTCTTCCATCTTTATAAATATATTTTCTATTTTTTTCTATTCCATTTGAATATTCGTAAATTTCTTTATCTCCATTTGTATAATAATATACTGCTTCTCCATTTGGAACTCCATCTACATACTTATATATTTCTTTATCTCCATTAGAATAATGAACCTCTGCCTTACCTTGTTTTACACCCTTTTTATAAGTATAAAAATTTTTTGTTCCATTTGCATATTCTAATATTGTTTCTCCTTCATATTTCCTATTTTTTTCTTTTGTTGTTTCTACTGATGAAACACTTCCATCATTTAAATCAAAAGATGTTATTATAACAATATCTTTACCTTTATAC
>JAHHTB010000229.1 GCA_020024855.1 Fusobacterium sp. | reverse complement strand
TGTTATAACTAATGGAAAAAATATTGAAAGTTGTTTTAATTTATTAAAAGATTATTTGGGGATAAAAGCTACATTTTTAACATTGGGAAGAACATATAATGAAAAATATGAAAATGATAACTCATCAACTACATATGAATATATGGGGAATACAGATAGATTTATGAAAAGTTTGATAGATTATGTTAATTTAAATGTGAAAAAAGTAATTTAAGAGGAGAGTAGAATGTACACTAGAGATGAAATGATGATATTTTCAATTATATATTCTGAAATAATTGAAGGAAGATTTGTTAAGCAAAAATATGATTCAGAATTATTATATTTAATCTTTAAAAATTCATTAAATGAAAATATAAATATACTTAAAGATACAAAGAGAACATTAGTATTTCAACAGGCAAGTAAAGAGTATAAAAAACTCTATCCTAAAAAAGATTTAGAAAAGAGAATGGAAGTAATAAATAAATTATTTTTAGGATTTGAATATGATAATTACATAGAACAAGTTCAAAAAGAGCTAGAGTTAGTAAAAGAAAATGATATAAAAATAGTGACTTTATTAGATAAAGAATACCCAAAAAGCTTGAAAGAATTAAATGTTCCACCTTTTGTAATATATTATAAAGGATACTTACCTAAGGATAACGAATTAGAAAAATCTTTAGCAATAATTGGAACAAGAACACCAGATAAAAAATATGGTAATAGAATAGCTAAAAATCTTGGTGAAATATTATTAAATAGAGGATGGTGGAATATAAGTGGATTAGCAGTTGGTTGTGATGAATATGGACATATTGGAAGCTTGGGAGCAACTGGAGCTATATTAGGACAGGGATTAGCTACTCCTATATTTCCAAAGGAAAATAGAGATTTAGCTAAAGATATAATAGATAATAATGGATTTTTAATGTCAGAATTGCCACCAAGTATAAAACCAGCAAATATATATTTTATTTTGAGAAATAGATTACAATCTGGAATGACAAAGGGGATATTTGTGGTTGAAACTTCTGAAAGTTCAGGAACATTACATACAGTAAAGTATTCTTTAGAACAGGGAAGAGAAACCTATGTGTTAGATGTAAGAGAAGTAATAGATTTAAAGGAAGAAAAAGTAGTTAAGGGTAATATAAAATTATTAGATGAAAGAGAAAAAATATCAGGTAATATAGTAATTTCTAAAAAACTAAAAGAAAATATAATAGGTATAAAAAAGTTAAAAGAGTTTGAAGATATTTTGATAAAAAAAGAGAGAAAATTACAAATTAATCTTCCGATTGAAAAGAAAAGTGTTCAAGAAAGTTTATGGTAATCTTATTAAGAAAGGAGTTTGTTATGGTTAATGAAAAAGTCTGTCCTTATTGTGGTGAAAAATATTATGAAATAAAAAATATTCCTTTATGGATTCCAAATTTTATAAGGGAACAGATGAAGTTTCAACCAAGATGTACTTGCTTAAAAGAGATAGAAGAAAAGAGGAGAAAAGAACAAGAAGAAGAAAGAAAAAGAGAGGTAATAAGAAAAAAAGTAAATAAATATAAAGATATATCTTTAATTGATGCAAAATTGAAAATGATAAATACAATGAAAAATATATTAAAATTTCTAAAAGATATGCTAAAGAAATTGTAGAAAATAAAAATATGAATAAGGGTATTATATTTATGGGGAATTCTGGAGTCGGAAAAACATTTGCTAGTTCTTGTATAGCTAATTATTTGATGGAAAATGGTAAAACTGTTATGATAATAAATTTTGGACTATATTTAAATAGAATAAAAAGAGAGTGGGCTGAAGCAGAAAATGATGTTTTAAATTATATAAAACTTTGTGATCTGTTGATAATAGATGATTTTGGAAGTGAAAGAAACACTGAATTTGCTATTGAAAAAGCTTTTTTGCTGATAGATACTAGATATAGAAGTGAAAAACCTACAATCATAACTACTAATCTAAATTTTTACCAACTGGAAAGAAAATTTACAACAAAAATTAAAAGTAGAATAGAGGAGATGTGTTATCCAATTGTAATTACTTCAAATGATAAAAGAAAGAATTTAAATGATGAAATTTTTTTAAAAATTATAGCATAAAAATATATTACATTCGGAATCTTAGATGATTTAGATTCTGGATGTAATTTTTTATTACTTAGATTTTTATAAATTAGTAAAGAACTCATAAATTTTAGTAAAGAATTTATCTATAATAAAATAAAAAATTTAGTAATTAGGAGGGGTATATGGAACTTTATATTTCAAAAAATGGAACAAAAATTTCAAAAAATAGAGAAAGTTTTGAAGTAAGAAGTGATGAAAAGGAGTATATACTATCTTCAGAAAAAATAGACAGTATAATTTTAGAAAGTGAGTGCTCAATTACAGCTGGAGTTATAAGGTTAGCTTTTGAAAAGGATATTCCAATAACAATAACAGACAGCTATGGACATATCATGGGACAATTTTATAAAGTAAATGGAACAAAAAATGGAAAGTTGAAAAAAGAACAATATAAATTTTTTTCTAATGATGCTGGAATAGAAGTAGCAAAAGAATGGATAATTGAAAAAATCTTAAATCAGAGAATACATTTAGAAAAATTATTAAAAAGAAGAAAGAAAGGGTTAGAGAGTTTAGCAATTTTTAATGAGCATA
>JAHHTB010000228.1 GCA_020024855.1 Fusobacterium sp. | reverse complement strand
AAGAAGTTTGTCTTCCAATATTAGAAAAAGAATCAGGATTAAAATGTGGAGTAGACTTTAAAATAGGATATTCTCCAGAAAGAATAAATCCAGCAGATAAAGTTAATACTCTCACTAAAATAATGAAAATTACTTCAGGAATGGATAAAGAATCAAGTGATATTATAGCAGGTGTTTACAGTCAAGTAATTACAGCAGGAATTCATAGAGCTTCATCTATAAAAGTTGCAGAAGCAGCAAAAGTAATAGAAAATTCTCAAAGAGATATTAACATAGCTTTTGTTAACGAACTTTCTCTAATATTTGACAGAATAGGAATTGATACTCTTGAAGTTTTAGAGGCAGCAGGAACTAAATGGAACTTCTTACCATATAGACCAGGACTTGTTGGGGGACACTGTATAGGTGTAGATCCATATTATCTTGCAAATAAAGCTTCAGAACTTGGATATCATGCTCAAGTAATTTTAGCAGGAAGAAGAATAAACGATAATATGGCAAAATTTGTTGCTGAAAAAACTATTAAGAAATTAATAAATGATAATATAAGAGTAAAAGGAGCAGATATTCTTGTAATGGGACTTACATTCAAAGAAAACTGTCCAGATTTAAGAAACTCTAAAGTTAATGACATAATAAAAGAATTAAGAGAATATGGAGCAAATGTTCATGTTGTTGATCCAATGGCACCAAAGGAAGACGCTCTTGAAGAGTATGAAATTATTTTAGAGGATGAAAGTTGTATAAAAAATATGGATGCTGTAGTAGTTGCAGTTGGACACAAAGAGTACAGAAATATGAAACCAGCAGAATTAAGAAAATATTTTAATCCAGTATATGCAAAACCATTGTTAATAGATGTTAAATCTATTTTTAATAAAGCCGAAGCTGAAAAAGAATATGACTATTGGAGATTATAAATAATATAAATAGGTGAAATAAAAGATGACAAATAAAGAAAGATATAGAATTTATTGTGAGAAAGAAAAAAGTGTTCCTTTGTTTTCGCAATATTGGTGGATGGATGTTGTAAGTAAAGGGAAAGAATGGGACGTTTTTATTTTAGGAGAAAATAATGATATTATAGCAACAATGCCTTATTTTATTGATGAAAGAGAAAAAGGAAAATTAATAACAAAAGCTAAACTTACTCAAAATAATGGTATTTGGATTAAATATCCAAATAATCAAAAAATTTCCTCTAAGTTAGATTACGAAGAAAAGATAATTAATAATGTTTGTGATTTTATAGAAACATTGCCAATATATAAATATGAACAGCAATATCATTATAGTTTTTCTAATTGGTTACCATTTTTTTGGAGAAAATACGAAGAGATTACACGATATACATATGTAATAGAAGATACATCTAATTTAGAAGTAGTTAGAAAGAATTATTCTTCAAATCTTAGGAAGAATATAAAAAAGGCAAGTAAAATATTAAAAATATTAGAACGAGAAGATATAGATACTTTTTATAAAATTAATAGTATGAGTTTTGAAAGACAGAAAATGAAAACCCCATATTCTTTTGAATTTTTTTCAAATTTATATAATGAATGTAAAAAGAGAAATTGTTGTAAATTATTATTTGCAATAGATTCTAATGAACAAATACATAGTGTAGCGATGATAGTTTGGGATGAAGAATCAGTTTATTATTTATTAAATGGAACTAATCCAGATTTAAAAAATTCACAGGCTAATTCTTTATTAATAGATAGAAGTATAGAAATAGCTCACAATTTAAGGAAGAAATTTGATTTTGAAGGAAGTGTTATAAAAGGGATAGAACATATATATCGACAATATGGAGGAATACCTAAACCATACTTTAGAATATACAAGGAGTTTTAAATATGAAAAGTTTATTATTTACTAAACCTAAAGAATTAACATTTAATTGTTTAAAGTTTTTAATAGAACAAAAAGAAGAAATATTAGGAGTTGTTATTCCTCAAAAAGAAAATTATTTGCAAAGTGATTTTGTTTTATTTTGTAATAAAAAAAAAATAAAAGTTTTTTCAAATAAAGAATTATACGAGAATATAGAGAAATTTAATGAACTAGAAGTTATTTATAGTAATACTTTTCCGTATATTATTAGAGATGAAATTATAATCAAAGCACAAAAATATGCAATAAATTTTCATATGGCTCCTCTTCCAAAATATAGAGGAGTTTTTGGTTATAATTTTGCATTTTTAAATAATGATAATGAATATGGAGTAACTGTTCATCATTTAAATAACTCTTACGATATGGGGGATATAATAGAAGTTTTGAAATTTCCTTATGATTGTAAAACTGGTTCAATAAAAGAATTAGTGAAATTATCAGATAAATATATGTTTGAATTATTTAAAAAAATATATTTTCGAATAAAAAATAATGAAAAATTAAAAAGAATTCAGCAAACTTTAGAAAATGGAAAGTATTATAGTAGAAAAGATTTTGAAAGATCAAAAGAAATAAGTATAGAAACAGATTTTAATGAAAGTTTAGAAATTAAAGTTAAAGCTTTTTGGAATCCACCATTTGAACCTGCATACATTAGAATAAATAAAAAAAAGTATTATCTCTTAAATGAAGAAATGTACGATGATTTAAAAGATAAAGATGATTAGAAATGTATAAATTTATAATAATTGTTTGAGGA
>JAHHTB010000023.1 GCA_020024855.1 Fusobacterium sp. | reverse complement strand
TAAAATGGCAACCAGTTGGTTGCCATTTTATCTATTTTTTATTTTCTTCTATATTATAAGCTATAGAATATACTACTGGGAATATAAATAATGTTAAAATTGTAGAAACAAAAAGTCCAAAAACTATTGTTGCCGCCATATCTCCATAAAGTGGGTCTCTCATAAGAGGAAGCATCCCAAAAATTGTTGTTACTGCAGCAAGGCTAACTGCTCTTATTCTACTTACTGCTGAATCTATAAGAGCTGTAAATTCATCTTTTTGTAATACTTTTATCTCATATTTTATTTCATCAACTAAAACTATCATATTTTTTATCATCATTCCTGAAAGTGAAATTACTCCCACTGCTGACATAAATCCAAAACTCTTTCCTGTCACAAATAAACCAGGAACAATACCTATAAGACATAGTGGAAGCATAGCAAAAATTAGTACTGGAATTTTTACACTAGCAAATAGAAGTACACAAATTACAAACATTGCCATAACAGGAACGGGAACTGATTCTAAAAGTGATAATACATTTTTTACTTGTTCTTTGTATTCACCATACCATTCCATTGTATATCCTTTTGGAAGCTCTATACTTTCTATTTCTTTTTTAAATTCATCTCTAACATCGAGAGCACTCATACCAACTGGAACATCTGCTTGTACTGTCATCGTTCTTACTCTATCTCTTCTCCAAATTTGTCCCTCTTCAAATTTTATATTTCCATCTTTTATCACACTTGATAGAGGTTGTGATTCCAAAGTCATTCCCCAAATTGGAGCTTGGTTAAGATTTGTTATATCATTTTTATTTTGACCACTATTTTCTTTTAATAATACAGTTACTAATCTATCATCATTTTTTAATCTTCCTATTGGAATACCATCTCCTGTTCTCATAAGAGATGTAGCTATATCAAAAGAAGTAAGCCCTGCTCTTGAGGTATCTGCTTGTGAATAAATTCCTCCCCATGTTAAAATTTTATTTCTCCAATCAGTTTTAATATTTAAAACACTCGGGTATTTTTTCATAATTTTTATTGCTTTATCTGAAAGCTCTCTTAACACTTTTGGGTCTGGACCAGAAAATGCTACTTCTAATGGATACTGTACTGTTACTCCATTTGGATATTTTTTTACACTTACCATTACTCCTGAAAGATTTGCATTAGCAAATTTAAGTGCTTCTTTTCCAACTTCTTCAACACTTTTTATTTTATCCACATTTATTATTAACTCACCAAAAGATGTATTTGGCATCTCTGGTGTTGTAGAAACATAATATCTCGCTGGTGAAGAACCTATTGTAGTTGTTATATTTAAAACATGTTTATTTTTTCTTAAATATTCTTCTAATCTTTTTGCTGCTTCATCAACTACTTTTATATTACTTCCTTCTGGTACCCACATATTGATTGTAAAACCTTTTTTGTCTGAATCAGGAAAAAATATTTTTGGAATTTTTAAAAATAATATTCCTGAAAAAGCTAAAGCTATTAAAACAGCCCCTACTGTTATTTTTTTTCTTTTCAATAAAGAATAAAGAATTTTTCTACATTTTTCATAGAATTTTTTTTCTCTTTCACTTGGTTCTTTTATAGGTTCAGAAGCTAAATACAATTTACAATAAACTGGAGTTTGAGTAAGACATAAAACCCAGCTTAACATCAAAGATATTCCTATCACCCAAAAAGATGAGCCAACATATTCTCCAACATATGTAGGCATTAAATATGCTGGTAAAAAAGCTAAGGCTGCTATTGCTGTTGCTCCAAAAAGAGCCATTGCAGGTTTGTGGGCAGCCTCTGAAAGAGCTTCTTCCATTTCCATTCCATTATTTCTATTAACAAGAACATTATCAACTATAACTATAGAGTTATCAACCAACATTCCCATTGCAATTATGAAAGAAGCTAAAGAAACTCTTTGTAAATCTATTTTCATAGGAAGCATAAAAATTAATGTTCCTAGTATAGAATAAACAAGAGCACTTCCTATTATAAGACCACTTCTCATTCCCATTGTTACAAGTAAAACACCAACAACTGTTATAACAGAAAGAATAAGATTGATTACAAAATTATTTATTGCTGATGTTACTAACTCTGGCTGATAATAAATTTTTTCAATATTTATTCCTATTGGTAATTTTTCTTTTAGTTCGTCTATTTTTTTATCAATAACTTTTCCTGCATCAACAACATTTGCTCCAGCTTCTGGAGAAAGAGAAATTCCCATTGCCATCTTACCATTGAAGTACATTTTTTGTGTTGCAGGTTCAATATATCCTTTTTTTAATTCAGCTATATCTCCAAGTCTTACAATTTCATTTGTTCCATCTGGAAGTTTTTGAGAAAAAATTATCATATTTCTTAATTTTTCAATATCAGTTATTTGATTATTCAAATTAAGATTTACACGAAGAGTTCCATAGTCAATAGTTCCTCCCCCTGCTATAAAATTATCTGCTAAAAATGATGTAGCTATAAATTTTGTACTCAAACCTAAAGAGTTTATTTTTTCTCTATCTATTATAACTTCTATAGCTTCATTTTGTTTTCCAAACTCTGCTGTTTGTGCAATACCATTTATTGAATTTAATTCTTTTAAAATATAATCAGTATATTTTGAAAGTTCTGAATAACTATAACCATCACTTGTAACAGCTAAAAATATTCCATAAACAGCTCCATAGTCATCAAAAACTATTGAGGGAATTGTTCCTATTGGAAGATTTATTTGAGCATCTGCCACTTTTTTTCTCAAATTATCCCAATATTGATCTAGGTCTTTACTTGGTACAGATTCTTTAAGTTTTATCTTTACCTGTGAATAACCTGGCTTAGAAACACTTTGTAAAAATTCTATATTAGGAATTTTTTGAAGTGCTTCTTCTATTTTATTAGTTACTTGTAATTCAACTGTATGAGCATCTTGTCCTGGATACATTGTCACTACAAGAGCTTCTTTTATTTTAAATTCTGGATCTTCTAATTTCCCTAATTTAAAATATGAAAACAATCCTCCGATTATTAAAAGAATTGTTAAGAATCTTATTACTATTGTATTTTTTATTGAGTAATCTATAAATTTCATAAGCCACCTCTATAACATATCCCCAACATTTGTTTTTGAAAATGGTTCAAGAAGATTTACTTTTTGCCCATCTATTAATTCATGAACTCCTTTTATTACAATCTTATCTCCTTCGTTAATCCCTGTTACTATAACCATTCCATCATTATATGGCTTAACTATATTTACATCTTTTTCATTCACTTTGCTATCTTTATATATCCATACTTTTACTTTTTCATTTTTTTCGAATAAACTTTCAACAGGAATAATAATTCCTTTTTCATTTGTTTTAAATGAAATTTTTACTACTCCATTAGAATCTGATGATACAGTTTTATTATTTTCTTCAAAATCAAAAGTAACAGGATAAGCTAATTTTATTGTTCCTTTTACTTTTCCTATGTCACTAAGTTTTAATTTATATTCTTTATTATTATGAATAAAATAAGCTTCAGAGATATTATTCATTTTTTCTATTTCATTTTCAGAAACATTTATTCTTATTTTACTATTTCCTAAAGATGAAATAGCTACAACAGGAAGTCCTGCATTTGTAACTGCACCTGCTCCTAAATATTTTTTACTTATATATCCATTGTAAGGAGCTTTTAAAATTGTATCCTCTAATTGATGTTTACTATTTATTTCTCCTTGTTGTGCTGCTTGATATTGGGCAAGACTTGCTAGCTCTCCAGCTGTTGCTGCCTTTACTCCTGCAAGAGCTTCATCATAAGATTTTTTAGGGATAGCTTTTGCTCTATAAAGAGTTTCTACTCTTCTAAATTGCTCTTTTGCATTTACTGCAACCGCTCTTGCTGCCTTATAGGCATTTTCTGCTGCCATTGCTTTTCCTATTGAAGCTTTTAGCTGAACTTCATAATCTCTTTTATCCATTTCAGCTATTATATCTCCCTCTTTTACATAACTTCCTATTTCAACATTCATAGCTTTTATAGGTCCTGCAACTCTAAAAGCAAGGGGAGCTTCATTATCTGCTATTACAACTGCAGGATACTCATAAATAAGTTTTTCTGGAATAAGTTTTGCTTCTTTAGTTTCAACAGGTCTTATTACTGGTTCTACTTTTTTTCCACAACTTGAAAATATAAATAAAATCATCATACCTACAATAAATTTTAATTTCATTCTACTTTCCCTCCTCAAAAGGATTTTTTCCCATAGCTATTTTTAAACTTCCAAGAGCCATTGCATATTGAAAATCTGCTTTCTTTTTCATACTTAAAGCTTGCTCATAAGATGATAAAGCATTGAAATATTCTTCATCACCTATAAGATTTACACTTCTTTCAGATTTTTTCTGATAAAGTTTACCCTTTTCTGCCTTAAAATTAAGTTCACTTATATATTGTAATTCTTGTGCTTTTTCAACATTTTGATATGCTCTAACTGTTTCGACTATAGTTGTCATAAATTCTTTTTCTAATTTTAGCTCTGCTATTTTTTCTTTTCTCACAGCTTTCTTATATTCATTAACATTTTTAAATCCATTAAAAATACTTAAAATTCCTGTTACATTTCCATATAAAAAACTTGAGTCTGAAAGAATTTCATTACTATTATTTACATATCCTCCTCCTAAAATAATCTTAGGTAAAAAATTAGTAATTGCTATTTTTTTTATATCTTTATTTATATCTTTTCCTGTTTCTGTTATTTTTAGCATTTCATTTCCAGAAATAGCTTCATATATACACTCCTCCATTGTAGGTATATTTTCTAAAAAAACTATTGTGTCATCAAGTTTTATTTCTTCAAGAGGATTTATATTTAAAGTTTTCAAAAAATTCATTTTGGCTACTTTTAAATCTTTTTCATTTTCATTTATTCCAAACTCTTTTATCTTTACAAAAGCCTGAGCTTTTTCATATTCCCATGGTAAAATAGCCTCCACTTTTAAAGATACTTTAGCTTTATTTTCAAGTTCCTTGGCTGATTTTAATTCATTCACAAGGGCTTCATGTTCTGATTCCAATGCTAAAATATAATAATATTGCCCCATAACTTGAAGTTGAATCATTTTATCAGCAAGTTGTTCCACTAATTCACTTATTTTTTCCCCTTTTTTTCTTGCATTATAAAGATACCATGTTGATGGAACAAATATTGGTATTTGTGCTGAAACACCATAAGAATAAAAAGATTTGTCTACAAATCTTGATGTCATTGATGATGGAATAAGACTTCCTATTTTATTTAATGGTGGTATTGGTAACTTAGAAATGCCATCCTTTAATGAACTCATGTCTACATCTAAGTCAATTTCATTATCAAGTCTAGTATATCCTCCCATGAGATTAATAGATGGAAGAAAATTACCAAAGGCTATTTTTTTATCAAGAGATGCTATCTCTCTTTCTAATTTTTTTGTTTCTAAATCTAAATTTCTTTCTCTTGCTATTGTTATTGCTTCTTCTACTGAGATAGTTTCACCATATTTTGTAAGATACTCTTTTCCTACAAGAGCCGATATTCTTTCTGCTGGTTCTTTTGGTTTTCCATTTGAACATCCAACCAATATCATTAGACAGAAAAGTAATAAAACTTTTTTCTTCATATAATGTTTCTCCTCCCATTTTTTATTCTGTCTGTAAAAATAAAATTTAAAACTACAAAACATAAATTCATAAGAGTTATTTCTTAAACTATTATATCACTTTTAATTTTAAATAATCAAACCACTATGTAATTTATTCGTTTTTTAATTTCTAAAAAACAAAATATATTTTACTTGCTCTTTGTGGTATAATTTTATAAATAAAAAATTTTTTTAAATAATAGGAGTTATTTAGTGAGACTTGAAAAATATCTAGTTCAATGTGGACTTGGAAGTAGAAGAGAAATAAAAGAGTTTGTTAGCTCTGGGAAAATAAAAGTTAATAATGAAATAGTTTTTGATGAAGGAATAGCAATTGATGAAATAAATGATTATATAACATTTAATGATAGCAAAGTTAAAAAGAAAACTTTAAAATACTATATTCTTTATAAAAAAGCTGGTTATGTTACATCTGCTAGTGATGATGACAATCCTGTTGTAAATGATCTTCTTCCTAATTGGATAGATAAAAAAGCTCTTTTTCCTGTTGGACGTCTTGATAAAGATACTGAAGGACTTCTTCTTTTTACAAATGATGGTGAATTAAATTATAAAATGACACACCCAGAAAAAAAGTTTAATAAAAAATATTATGCCAAACTTAGAAAAAAAATTTCTAGTGATGATATTAAAAAAATTGAAGATGGAATTGATATAGGAAGTCATACTTGTCTACCTTCAAAAATAGAAATAATAAATGAAACTTCTGTTTATATAACTATATTTGAAGGAAAATATCATCAAGTTAAAAGAATGTTTAAAGCTGTAAATAACAAAGTTGTATATCTTAAAAGAGTAGAGTTTGGAAATCTAAATCTTAATGGAATGAATCTAGGAGATGTTAGAGAAATAAAACGTGAAGATATTTTAATAGATTAAAAGTGGGTGTTATTATGAAAAAAAATATTATTTTTCTTGGTGATAGTATTACAGCATGGAATACTTCACTAAAAAATATTAAAAATAGTGAAAATTTTGGTGTGCCTGGTTTTATTTCAAGAGATATTGTTTGGCAATTACAAGGAGATTATGAGGAAAATATTTCTGGATATACTGCTATTATTATGATAGGAGTTAATGATTTAATGATGGGGATTTCTACTGAAAAAATTATTTCAAACATAGAAGAAATTATTTCAATTTTAAAAAATAGATTTGAAAAAATTATTTTTATCTCTCTTCTTCCTATTGATAATGCTAAGATAAATAGTAAAATAAAAAAATTAAATAATTATTTAAAAAATATTAATGAAATAAAGTTTTTAGATATTTATAATTTTTTTATAAATGAGCATGAAATAATTGATTACAAGTTTACTACAGATGGAATTCATCTAAGTAACTATGGATATGAAATACTAAATAAAGAGCTTTTTAAATTTATCTCTTTATAATTTATAAATAATTTAAATAGGAGTTAATAAAATTATGATAATTTGTCCAATTTGTAAAGAAATGTTAATTAAAGAGGGAAAAACATATAAATGCTTGAATAAACACTCTTTTGATTTATCAAAATCAGGTCATATTAATCTTCTTCTTGATAACCAAAAACATAGTAAGATGCCTGGCGATGATAAGGATATGGTTTTAAGTAGAAAATTTTTCCTTGAAAAAGATTATTACAAAGGAATATCTGATAAATTAAATGAAATCATTTTAAAAAATATTTCAAATAAAAATGAAAAAATAAATATTCTTGACATTGGTTGTGGGGAAGGGTATTACACAGGAAATTTAAAAAATTTCCTTAATAAAAATAATATTTCCAATAAAATAATTGGAATTGATATTTCAAAAGAAGCTGTTATCTCTGCATCAAAATCACATAAAGGAATTAACTGGATAGTAGCAAGTGCTACAAATATTCCTGTAAAAGATGAATCTTTAGATTTTATAGTTTGTATGTTTGCAAAAATAATTCCCGAAGAAAAAATGAGAACATTAAAAAAAGGTGGAAAACTTATAGTTGTTTCTACTGGAGAAAATCATCTTCTCCAGATGAAAGAAGTAGTTTATGAAAATGTAAGAAAAGATTTCTATTCTCCTATTGAAGATTTAAAAATCTTTAATTATGTTAAAACTATAAATTGTACATATGAAACTTTTATAAAAGAAAATGAAAGCATAAAAAATCTTTTTAATATGACACCATATAGATGGAGAAGTCCAAGAGAAGGAATAGAAAAGCTTTTTTCTCTTAATGAACTTAAAACTACTATTGATGTCAATTTTGATATATTTGAAAAATAACAATTAAATCCAAATAAAATTTATCTTTTGACATTCTAAAAAAAATATACTATAATCAAAAGGTTGAAAAATAAAAAAGAGGTTAGTCTGTTATTACAAAAGGAGCCTAAGGCTGATGGCTATGATACTTGTAAAAAAACGGATTAAATATTACGAAGCTGCCATAGTAATATGCTTATTTGATGAGTTCTCAAGGCATACCATTTATATGTTATGCCTTTTTTATTTGGCAATGAAAAATTAACTTGGAGGTTGAAATGGCTATATTTAAATTTTTATTTTACTCTATTCTTGGAATAATAGCATTTTTAGCACCTGTTACCATTGGAGGAGAATCATCAATTCTTATGGGGCATATTAAATCTATTGTTATAGATGGTTATTCTGAGAGTATTAAATACCTTATTGTTTTTGTTTCAATAGTAACTGTTATTGGAACTATTATTGGAAAAGTAAAAAAACAATTTAAAAACCCTATTCTGCAAGAACTTTTTATTTGTGGACCTATTAATGGAATTGTAAGATTAGGAGGTTGTTTATTTTTTCTAATGGTTCATTTTAATATTGGACCAAAAGCTATCCTTGACCCAAATACTGGGGGAATGATGGCAAATGATTTACTGCCATCTCTTATGGTAACATTTTGTGTGGGAGTAATTCTTATGCCTTTACTTACATCTTTTGGACTTGTTGAATTTGTTGGAGTATTAATTGCCCCATTTATGAGAAAAGTTTTTAAAGTTCCTGGATATGCTGCTGTTGATGCTATTGCATCTTTCCTTGGTGATGGAACTATTGGAATTGTTGTTACTGACCAACAATATCAAAAAGGATATTATACTCAAAGAGAAGCTGTTGTTATTGCAACATCATTTTCAATTGTTGGAATATCTTTTGCTGCTGTTGTTGCAGATTTCTTAAAATTTTCTTCTATTTTTATAATTTTTTATAGTACTATTGCAATTTCAACAGTTGTTGCTGGAGTTATAATTGCAAGACTTCCTTTAAAAAAATTTAAAGATGAATACTATGTTACAGGAAAAGTTGAAGAAAGAGATATTGTTTCTTTCTCTCTTGCTCTTAGAAAAGCTGCTGCTGTTGCAGAAAAAACTAAAGAACTTGAGATTATGATAGATTCTGTAAAAAAAGTTGCTGTTTTATATATAACTTTTATTCCTGTTATTATGTTTATGGGAACTACTGGACTTATAGTTGCTGAATATACAAATATATTTGGAATTATTTCTATGCCATTAATTCCTATATTAGAACTTCTAGGTTTTTCTAAAAGTGTTGCAACAAGTATGGCACCTTCAATGATAGTTGGATTTTCTGATATGTATCTTCCTTCACTTCTTATTGAAAGTGTTAAGAGTGATATAGCTAGATTTGTTATAGGTACTCTTTCTTTTGCACAACTTATATTCCTTAGTGAAACTGGAATGATTTTAGTTGCTTCTAAAATAGGATTTACTTTCTGGGATGCTTTAAAGTTTTTTATTCTTAGAACTATTATTACTTTCCCTGTTATCTATGGTATAGCTAGAATTCTTTTATCAATGGGAATACTTCAAAATTAGAGGTTAGATTTTTTATTTTTTAAACTTTTTTCTACAAATTAGAGTCTTAAGATTAAATAATAAAAATCTCCCTCCAATGAATTACAATAAAAGCAGAGCTGTTTTTAACGGTTCTGTTTTTATTTTCAGGCTAGATTTTTTTTATATTTTGATATAAAATACAAGATAATTTTTAAATCTTTGTATTTGATTTTTAAGGGAGGGATTAAAATCAAAAAGAAATCTTTTTTATCATTGGCATTTCCTATATTTTTAGAACTATTACTTGTTAATGTAGTTGGGAATGTAGACACTTATATGCTTGGAAAATTTAGTGATGAGGCAGTTGGAGCTGTTGGCGGTATAAGCCAAGTTCTTCTTATTCAAAATTCTATTTTTGGTTTTATTTGTCTTGGAACAAGTATACTTACTGCTCAGTTTATAGGAGCTAAAAAAAATATAAAAATAAAAGAGGTAATTGCTACTTCTCTTTTAATGAATCTTATTTTTGGACTTCTTATTGGAGCTGGATACATAATTTTTTCTGAAATGATTATGAGAGGTATACATCTTCCAGAAAATCTTATGGATATTGGTAGAACATACTTTAAACTTGTTGGTGGATTATGTGTTTTCCAAGCTCTTACTCTTACTTGTGGTGCTGTAATGAAAAGTTTTGGAAATACAAAACAAAATCTCTTTATTAATGTAGGAGTTAATATTTTAAATGTTATTGGAAATGGTATGTTTATTTTTGGTTGGTTTGGAGCACCTATATTAGGAACAACTGGTGTTGGAATTTCAACTGTCTTTTCAAGATTTATTGGTTGTATTATTGCTATATTTATTATGAAAAAATATTGTAAGTTTAAATTTGATATAAAACTTTATAAACCTATTCGTATAAAAATTATAAAAAATATTCTTGGAATAGGAATTCCAACTGCTGGAGAAAATGTAGCTTGGAATGTTGGACAACTTCTTATTATGTCTATGGTAAATAGTATGGGAATGGCAAGTATCACTGCTAGAACATATCTTATGCTTATCTCCACTCTTATTATGACTTTTTCTATTGCTGCTGGTCATGGTTCTGCTATTTTAGTAGGACAACATGTTGGAGCACATGAATATAAAGAAGCATATGATACTGCTATAAAAAGTCTTAAAGTTTCCCTTGTTTTAGTTGGAGTTATATCTCTTTTAATTACAATTTTTAAAGTTCCTGTTATGAAATTTTTTACAGTTAATCCTCAAGTTTTAGAAGTTGCTATTAAAACTTTTAGATGTATTCTTTTACTTGAGCTAGGAAGAACATTTAATATTGTTATTATTAACAGTCTTCATGCTGCTGGAGATATAAAATTTCCAATGATTGCTGGAGTAGGTTCTATCTTTTTAATAGCTGTTTTTCTTTCTTGGCTTCTTGGAGTAAAACTTGGATATGGTCTTCTTGGAGTTTGGATTGCAAATGCTACTGATGAATGGGCAAGAGGTCTTATTATGATGTGGAGATGGAAAAGCAAAAAATGGCAAAATAAAAGTTTTACTTAATAAATCAATTTATAAATATGAGGTAAATTATTATGAAATTAAGAAAATCTTTTTTTAAATTTTTTATGTTAATATCTTTTTTTATTTTTTCAATATCATCTTTTTCTTCTGTTAAAAGTGAAAAAGTAGAAATTATAAAAATGGTTAATAAAGAAAGAAGTAAAAAACATCTTTCTCCTTTAATTGAAGATAAAAGATTAAATGCTCTAGCTGATAAAAAAGCTAAGATTATGGCTAGTGAAAATAATTTAAGTCATACTGCTGGAGGATACAATTCTTTTTCTGACCTCATAAAAGAAGCTCATATTGAATATTTAGCTGTAGGAGAAAATATTGCAAGAAACTGGAAAACTCCTGATGATGTTATGAAAGCATGGCTTAATTCTTCAGGTCACAGAGCAAATATTTTAAGTAAAAAGTTCACTAAAATTGGGGTTGGAAAAGCTATCAATTCCAAAGGAGATGTTTATTGGGTTCAACTTTTTATCAAAGAGAAAACAAAATAATATATAATTAAAGCGACTGAAAATTCAGTCGCTTTCTTATTATTTAATATTAACCAATTCAAAGTCTACAGGCATTGCATATTTTGTTATTACTTCTATTATTGTTTCATTTCCTTTTACTTGAACTGATACATTTTTATTTTCTTTTGTTAAACTATATTTTCCATTTAATACAACTGTTGAAGTATGAGGAATAGAATCATTTCCATTCCATTTTCTTGAATAAATATTTACAGGAATCATTTTTCCATTTTTACCATATTGTGTTATATCAATTCCCTCATATAATCTTAAATCTGGATCTACAAAACTTAATTTTAATCCATTTTTATTTGGTGCTGTAAGAATCATTGATGGAGTATCTACTGATTTTACATACTTATCATCTTTTAATTCTCCACTTTCAAATAAAGCATAACCTCTCATATTTGATACTTTATCTTCTACTATATGAGCTTTATAATCTTTTTGAAGTACTTTATACCCAGCATCTTTTTTAAATTTTTCTTGCTCAGAATTTGTTCCTTTTATAAGGATAGAGTATTCATAAGTTTTATTTTCTGGATTTTTTCCATGATTTATATAAGCTAACTCATAATTATTTTGAGTTGGTTTTGAATTTCTTTCATCATGTGATTTTTGTAAACTTTTTTTATAAACAACATTTCCATCTACAATTTTATATAGATTTTTTTGACTATCTAAAATAAAATCATTTTTTCCAAAATTTTTCTCTGTTGGAGTTATCTTTTTATCTATTAAAGCATTTTGGAATAAAGTTGTATGTGTTTCATGTTCTTTATCATCATTTTCAATATTAGTTCCTAAAAGAATAGCTCTATTATCAAAGAAGAATACTGATTTTCTTGCTCTATGGCTTCCATTATACTTATCATTTTCATGAAGTTTCATTGCAAACATTCCGTTATTATTTAAAGAGTTTCCTCCTGAATATGTTTCATCTGAAATAAGCATTTCTTCTATTCCACTTTGAGTATCCACTTGAGTTATAAGAGATTTTAATTTTTCATCAGGAAGATTTATTGCTGTTGTTCCTGGATAATGTGACCAGCTCCATCCCTCTTGTTCAAATCCACTATCTTTTAAAGATGTTTCTACTATTTGGAATGTACCATAACTCATGTATCTTCCATATAAATTATTTTTTATATAAATTTCATTTCCAACTAAATATCTACTAAATCCTTTTACCCCTGCAAGCCACTCATTTCTTCTTTGTAATTGTAAAGAACCCATATTCATTGTCCAAGAACCATTTGGAGATTTCTCTGGCTTAAATCCTAATTTCTTTAATTCATCTGCATATTTTCCGTTTTCATTAAGTCTTAAATATGCTTCTGCAAGTTCTTTGTCAACTCCTGTTTCTTTTCCAAAAGCAGCATATCTAAATACTTCATCAGATATTTTAAAAGTATTTTGTGGATGTCTTCCTGTAAGAGTTAGAAGATAATGATATTTATTAGAATATATTCTTGTCATTAATATTGATTTTTTTACAGTATTATAAGTTTTTTCATCAAAAGCAAATGGTGTATTTCCTAAATAATATATAATTGGAGTTAGTCCTTGATAAGCCCCTTTTGCATAAGCAGGATAATTTTGCATATGATGGAACATACTTCCATCTTCTTTAAATCCACCTACAAGTCCTGGTGAATAATTAATTGATATTGCTAAATATTTATTTAATTGCCTTAATTCTTCTACAGCTCTTCCTTCTTCATCTAATAAAATTGCTGTTATCATACCTGGAAGCATTGTATTTAAAACATCTGCATTTACACCCTTAATCTCTTTTTCTGGTGTATAAACAATTCCAAGAGCACTATACCATTTTACCATTTCTTTTGTTTCATTATATATTGAAGACTTTATAATAGGTTCTTTCATTAAAAGTATTGCATCATATAGCTCTCTAACTTGGTATCCTAAGTGATGGATTGTCCCTTGTCCACTTCCTTTTGCCCAACCTTGATCAAAAAGATATTTCATTCCATCTTCAAATATTTTAAATATTTCTAATTTTTCTTCTTGATTACTTGTAGAATTATACATATATGATAATTCTCTCAACCATTTTCCATATTCTAAAATATCCATTTCATTAATTCTTGATTTTTCTTTATCAGTAAGCTTTTTATAAATAACTACTGTTTGTGGGGAAGAAATTGTTTTTGTTTTATATTTTTCTAAAATTTCTTTATTTTCTTTTATAATTTTTGAATTAACTTTTACATTTTTTAAAGAATCTTCTCTAAATCTTTTTTCTATACTTAATAATCCTGCTCTCTCTTCTTTTGAAACTTTTTTCTTACTACTTTTTTCTTCTAAAGTATTATAATTTTTATAAAGTGCCATCCAATGAGCATTAGTAGAAGTATCTGCTTCTATATTTACAAAATCAACTTGTTCATCTCTTGCATTGTGTCTTGGATCTATAAGTACACTTGTTAATATTTGATCTATTAAAATTTCACCATCTTTGTTTGGAGCATGAAGAACTATTTCGTCCATTCCTTCTACTGGAGTTCCAGTCATATCTCTATCATACTGTACCCACATTGTTCTCCAACCTTCAAAATTCATATTTACATTAAATGAAGTTTTTACTTTTCCATCTTTTTTAAATTCTATTAGCATTTTATCTTTTATTGGTTTTTTGTTATAAACCCACATTGTATAACTTGCTTTTGCTTTTTCTTGCCCATTTTTTTTAAATTCATTATACCCTGTATCTCCTAAAATAGTTAATGTATCTTTTCCCTTAAAATTCCATTTTAGAGAATGTTTACCATCTTTATATTTTTCTTTTGTTATTTCAATTTTTGAAGATTTTCCACTTTTAATATTTGATGGCATTCCATCTTCAAATTGATACACTGCTCCATAAGAATAAACTACATTTACTAAAGATATTAGTAGAAATATTTTCTTAAACATGGATATTTTTTTCATATTCTGCTCCTTTTTTTACTACTTTGTTCTTTTTTTAGTATAGTTTAAACTTAACCAAAAGTAAATCTTCATTTTTCTATCTTCATTTTTCTTAAAAAATAAAAAACTTTCCTCAAAATATTTGAAGAAAGTTTTCTTTTATCACTATTTATTATTTATTAATTAATACACTTTATTATATAATTTTTCTATATCTTCTAATACTACATCTTTTGGATTTCCACCAGTACATACATCTGCTAATGCATCTTTTGATAGTTTTGGTAATCCTTCTTTAGGTATTCCAATTTCTCTAAGAGTTTGTGGAATTCCTACATCAATAGCAAGTTTTCTAACTGCATCTACTGCTGCTTGAGCTGCTTCTTCTTTTGTCATTCCAGCTACATCAACACCCATAGCTTTTGCTATATCCCCATATTTTTCTATACAAGCTGACATATTAAACTCCATTACTGTTGGAAGTAATAAAGCATTTGCTACTCCATGTGGAACATCATATACTGCTCCTAATGGATGTGCCATTGAGTGAACTATTCCTAAACCTACATTTGAAAATCCCATTCCTGCCACATATTGAGCTATACTCATTCCTTCCATATCTACTAAGTTTTTATCAGCTACAGCTCCTCTTAAATGCTTTGCAATTAATTCTATAGCTTTTATTTCAAACATATCAGAAATTACATGAGCCCCTTTTGTTATATATCCTTCTATTGCATGTGTTAAAGCATCCATTCCTGTTGCTGCTATTGTTTTATTTGGCATTGTTAACATTAATTCTGCATCAACTATTGCTACTAATGGTATATCTTTTGGGTCTACACACACAATTTTTCTATTTTCATCTTCTAATGTTACTACATAATTTATTGTTACCTCTGCTGCTGTTCCACAAGTTGTTGGTAAAGCAATTATAGGTACACATTTAGTATGTGTAGGAGCAACACCTTCTAATGATTTTATATCTTCAAACTCTGGATTATTTTTTGTAATAGCTATAGCTTTTGCTGTATCAATTACTGATCCCCCACCAACTGCTACTAAAAAATCAGCTCCTGCTACATTAAATGCAGCTAATCCATCTTTACAATTTTTTACTGTTGGATTTTGTTTAATTTCAACAAATACATCATAAGGAATATTTGCATCCTCTAGCACTTTTTTTACTTTATCTAACACTCCACAACTTTCAAGAATTTTATCACTTACAAGTAAAGCTTTCTTATATCCTCTCGCTTTAATTTCTACTGATAAATTCTCTCTACTACCTAAACCAAAATAACTTGTTTCATTTAATATGTATCTTGCCATTTCTAATCCTCCCGTTATTTTAATGTTTCTATTTTTAATTACTCTTTTTTTATCAATTTGTCAAGATTTATTTAAATTTTTTTATACAAAAAAAACTGAAAACAAAATCTTTTTTAAAATTTTATTTTCAGTTTTTTGTCTTTATTTAACTTTTATTCAACTATTCCAAAATATTTTCCTGGTGATATTCCTTCATACTTTCTAAAAATTCTTATAAAAGTATTTGAACTATTATAACCAACTAATTCTGCCAAATCTTTTATTCTCAATCCTTCATTTTCTTGCATCAATTCCTTAGCTTTTTCAATTCTGTAAATACTCAAGTAATTCTTAAAATTATCTCCCATGACTTTTTTAAACAAAACACTTGTATATTTAAATGAATGTCCTAAATAATCAGCAAGATTTTCAAGTGAAATATCTATCATATAATTTTCATCAAGATATCTTTCTATTTTTATTTTTACACTCTCTATATCATTTTCTTCTTCTATTTTAGTTAATTTACATATCTCCAATATTTTTGATTGGAATACTTCTTTTAATTCTAATCCATCATTTATTGCAAGAATTTCATTTATATTATAGTCTTCTACTTTAATATTTTCATTTATTTCTTCCAACTGAATAAATATTCTATTTAAAGTGTTATAAAGCAAAACTCCAAATTCTTTAATATATTTTTTATCCATAGAATTACTATTTTTTTCATTAAACATCTCATCTATAATTCTTTTTACACTTATTTCATTAGAACTTAGTGTTCTTAAAATTAATTTTGATTCAAGTTCTATTGGATAATAATATTTATTAAAACTATTTTCTTTTATTTTATCTTGAAAAATGACTCTTTCCTGTTTAAAAATATATTTATAATCTAATATTTTTTTAGCAGTCCTATATGCTTTTGGCATTTCTAAAATATTATCATATACATTTGTTGCAACAAGTGTAAACTTTAAACCAAAATTTCTATCAATATGTCGAACTAGACATCTAAATACTTCTTCTAAATCCTCTTTTGGTAAAAGTTCTTCCATTATAAAAGCTATACTTTTATAATCTATATCTATGACTTCACAAATAACTTCTTCTGAAAAATATTTTAAAATAAGATCTTTAGACATATTAAATTTGTCAAAAATATTTTCAACAGCTTCAAGATCATATACTTCCATTATCATTACTC
>JAHHTB010000227.1 GCA_020024855.1 Fusobacterium sp. | reverse complement strand
GATTTAATGTAAAAGCAAGAATATGGAGTGATTGTGATAAATTTGAACTTTCTTTTGAAAAAACTAATACTAGAGAAGATGGTTATGTTCATTTTTATGTGAAGCATAAGGATTCAAGTGGAAAAGTACGACAGAAGATAGAAGTTGAATTATTTATAAATAACAAACCTTTTGATCAATATTTTGTTTCAACTATATATAAAAATCAATTTTTATATAATGGAATTCCTATAGAAAATTGGCAAGAGTTAGATAATTTAGGTATAGAAATTAAAAATTTTTATACAGATAAATTAGAAGTAAAAATAAATAAAAGACCTAATATTGAAAAAAGATTAGGAGAAAATAATACTATTACTATGTATAATGGTGAAGGAATAATAGAAAATGTATATTGTTATGGATTTAACAAAAATCTACAAAATAAGATAGATAGAGGAGTTATTGAAAAATTAAATTTTTATGTGCGATCAAAGTGGTTTTTAGATAATAACTACAATGCCACTTATAAGATTTTTATTGCTAGAAATGGAATTGAATTAATGTATGGCCTAGGGAAAAGGAACATTTCTTGTGATATTCAGATAGGTTATTATACTGATGATTGGAAACAGTCACAACAAATTCACGAAGGTATTATAATAGGGATACCTAAGATAGGATTTCCTTTAGAAGAAAGTCAAAATAATGGTGAAAAGGTTATAGAATTTAAGAATAAAAGTAAAAGATTTATATTGGCACAAAATATTGAAAATAAAGGATATAAAAAATTCAGTCTTCTATTAGATGGGAGTAGTATAGGAGTTTTTACAGATACTATTGAAAATTATAGTTTTGGACAACAGGGAATATTATTTAAATTAAAAAAATATCATCAGTCAGAAGCTTATATAGATTATGATATATATATAGAAAAAATGAAACTAGAAAATAAAGATCGGATTTTAGAAATAGAAGGAAAGTCTGAATTATATAGTTATCAATATGGAGAAAAATATAATTCAATAGTTTCTAAAATAAATATACCTAAATTTTCTCCTAAAAAATTAATAGATTTAGATCTTAGTTCATTTAAAAATAGAATAGAAAAAACAGTAGATATTAGTGATGCTTTAAATGATAAAATTAATGAGGTAAAAATAAATTTGGGGAATATCTATTTTAAATCATTTAATGACTTAACTATTTTCAAGCAAAATATGAGTAATCCACCATATATAGAATTACCAAGTAAAATAAAATTAATAGGATCTAATGGACAAGAAATAATAGGAGACTTATCTTTTGATAGATATGAAAATAAAAAAAATTTATTCTTAAATGATTGGGGAGGATGTATATATTTAAAAATTTCAGGAGAAGAGTATAAAAAGTTAAAACAATATGGTGGTAATATAACATATGATTTAGAAGAAAATATGATAAAAATAAAAGCTAATATAGATAAAACTCCAATTGAAAATACTATTCCCATAGGATTAATAGAAGAAATTTTAAATTATGATATTTCAATTAAAACTGTTAAGGTTAATCCAAATGAGATTATATTAAGATTTAGCGATCAAAAGCCTTTAATAAAAGATGGATGGATAGGAATTTTAAATAATCAAATAGAGTATTTAAAAGGAATGGAAGATATTAAATATCAAAATAGTGTTTTTTTGACAGGGACATTAAATTCGTATACTTTAAAAAATAAGAAACATAAAGTTGAAGTAACTGATGATAATGGAAATGTTTTAGAAAATACAATGAATAGTAATGGATATGGTGGATATTGGAAAGATTTGGATTTAGGAAATGGAAATAAAGGAACTATTGTTCAAGGAAAAGACGAAAAAACATATATATCACTTACTAATTGGAATTATAGAGAATCCTATGGAATGGTTAATATAAAACACTATAATGAACAAAAGACAGGTATAGAACAGTATTATAGAATTTATTTTAATATTCCTGCTTTTGATCCATATTTTTATTATAAGGAAA
The DNA here is from genome assembly GCA_020024855.1 of Fusobacterium sp. Taxonomy (GTDB): domain Bacteria; phylum Fusobacteriota; class Fusobacteriia; order Fusobacteriales; family Fusobacteriaceae; genus Fusobacterium_B. The sequence goes on along the minus strand of JAHHTB010000227.1, from coordinate 672 downwards.
AAATAGGAAATATCCCTAAATTTTCATATATAAATTTAAAAGTCCCTGATAATTTAAAAAATAATAAAATAGAGATTGGTAATATTGGAATAGAAGATTATAATATGGAGATAACTAAAGATAATTTAGATAAAGAAGGACTAAGGATAGAAGGGAATCAAAATCTAAATATTCTTGATGAATCAACAAATACTGATACAGGAAAAAAAGCAAAAATAATATTAGAAGGTGTGGATATTCAAACTAATAAAATAGTGGGACAAAATAAAAATGCAAAAGTCTACTTAGAACTTCCTATGGATTTACCAAGAGATAAAAATTATATTATAAAATCCTCTTATACTTCTGAAAATGATTTAGGACAAAAAGAGTTATATATATTAAGAATAGGAAGAACAGATTATTTTAAAGAATTAATAAAAGAGATAAAAATAGAAGCACAACAAATTCCAAAAGGAAGTGCTACTATTAACTTGACAAGTAGTTACAATTTAAAAGATAGTGCTATTTTAAAGACACCTGATAGTATTTTTGGAGAATTATTATCCTTTGAAAATATAGTTAAAGGAATGTCTTTAAGTAATCAAACTGGAAATGGATTTGTAAAATTAGATTCAACTGATAAGATAAAAATAATTTTTAATGGAGCTGAAACAGAAATTTTAAATGATG